>DASZUP010000353.1:0-3505 GCA_035547635.1 Pirellulales bacterium | reverse complement strand
CGGCCAGCCGTAATGCTGCGGCGGATGGGGCGAGCCGGATTTCGCGCTTTCAGACGCGGCAAAGTCTCGAGGTGTTGTCCCGAGATTTCTCGGTCGGCCTACTGCTTTTCGATTTCCACGCAGATGCCGCCGGCCTTGAAGACCTTGTGCATGCGCGTGAACCAGAGCTCTTTTTTCCAGGCCAGGCCTTGCTCCTGGCAGATCTCAAACAGCTCGCGGCGGTTGTAGGTGCGGCAGCGCCACAAGCGGCTGGTCCAGGCGCCACAGAACGTGTCTTCGCTGGCAAACAGCAGCATGCGCCCGCCGGGCGCCATCACGCGGGATAATTCCGCCAGGCCGTGTCGCGGGTCGGGCACGTGTTCCAGCACGTAGCCGCAAGTGACGCAGTCAAAGCTGCCGTCGGCAAACGGCAGCCGCGTGAGATCCGCCACCAAATGCCGCGGTACGGGGCTTTTCAATCTCGCCCGGGCCCGGCGCAGCATTTCAAAGGAAAGATCGAAGCAGGTGATCTGCACGCCGGGGTCGGCGTACTTGAGCAGGTGGGTGACGATCTGCCCGGCGCCGCTGCCGACGTCGAGAATCCGGTTGCAACCGCTCAGGTCGAACTGGCGCTCGCGCAGCAACTTGTCGCCCAGCGGCATGTGCAGCGAGATCAGGCTCGACATGGCCAACAGCGCGCCTTGCGGGCCGTCGTAGACGTCACGAACCTTTTCGCGATATTCCTCGTAGCTGACCTTCTGGATCAGTTTGTATTCGACGATTTTTTTGACGACGTTTTTCTTCTTCGTCTTGTCCGCGGAACGGCGCTTCTTGGGCTGAGGTAGCAGAGCCTTGGTGATCATTCGGGATTCCTGAAGACGTCCGTCGCGGCGAAGGGCAGACCAAGAGCGGCGACCGACTCGCTCGCGAGGCCCCCTCAAATATACACACGGCGGTTGTAGATATACCACTCGAATAACAAAACTGCCAGGGCCGCGAGCACCAACAGCTTCCAGATCTCGCGGCGGGCGGGCTCACGACCCGTTTGACCGGCAACCTTGAAGTCGCCGACCTTAAGTTCCGGCCGGGGTTCAAGATCGCTCTCCAGGCCGTCGAACAGGTTGACTGCAAAACGGCGGACCACTTTCTCGCCCTCCCGCACCTGATAGGCCCCCACCTGCGAGGCGCCAGTGAACTGAAAGGTATTCAGTTTGCTCCTGTTCAGGTCGACGGAAGTTTTGTCGGGAAGAGTCACCTGGAGCGTTTCGCTCGCCGTGTCGGAACGCCACGTGATCACCTGGCCGGGCTGAGGAATGTCTTGTACGGCCAAGGCCCGCGCCCCGCCCAGGTATTCCAGCACATTCAGCACGAGGACCGGAAAACTGGCTTTCAGGACCCAGTTTGAACCGACCTGGTCCTGATCGATGAGGATGAAGCCGAGCACGGCGTCCTCATAGCCTTCTCGCGGGCCGATGGCAAACAGCGTCCCGGCGCTGGAGTCGATCAGCATCGTAGTACCGGGCGGGCCGAATACGGGCGTCGCTTCCACGATCAGCACGTCGCCGAGTTCCACGATCTGCGTCAAAGGGTGGGAACGGTTGACGTCGATGATTTGCGGCCCCGCGACCTTTTCGCCCGCTCTCCAGGTTGCGCCCGGGGGCAGTGCGCCGATGAACCAGGTGTTGGCTTGGGGCAGTTGTTCCGGCCGGCAGCGGTCGAAGATCACCAGGTCGTAGGCCCCCGCGGCGGCCTGCTTTTGATATTGGGGCGTTTTCAAAAAGGCGGGGCTGTGCTGCGTGACGTCGGCGAGCTCATGAGCGCGCTCCGTGTTCAAAGCAATTTCCAGCGGCTCATTGCCCGGCGTGACGAACAGGATCTTCGAGCGGCGCGGGACGTTGATCGTATTCCACGCCGTGTCATCAACCGCCAGCGCGTCGCCCGTATCGGCGTGCAGCGTGAGCACGCCGGACTCGATGGCTTCCAGATCGTACGTCACGCCGCTTGAATCGCCCGGCTCGATTTCAACTCGCTTGGCGTCGACCAAGGCGCCGTCGATTTTCAACTCAACGTCGACGGCCGCCTTTTCCAGCCCGTGGTTTTCCAGCCGGGCGAAGGCCTGCAGCTTGTCAGGCTGGTCCTCTCGCCGCGACGTGGTCAAGGCGGCGATCGAAACGTTCGCCGCCGTCTCGGTTCCGATCGGGTAATAAACCGGCTCCAGATGACCGAGGGCAAAATCCTTCACGTCCGGAAAACGACCATCGCTGTAGATGTACAGCGTGGCCGGCTGGGCCTCGGCGACTTGGAAGTCGCGGCTGTCCTGCACGTTGCTGGTGCGCCCCGGGTTGGCCAGTCCCGCGGCCACGCGCAAGGCTTCGGCCAGCGAGGTGGTGCGGTCGGTCTGCTTGATCTCGGTCAGCCGCCGCCGCAATTCGCTGCGGTTGTCGGTAAAGGATTGCTCGACCCGGGCGCTATCGGCAAAGCTGACGATCATCGCCACGTCGCCCGACTTCATCTCGTCGATTTTCTGTTCGACTTGCCGCTTGGCGTATTCCAGCCGCGTCGGCTCGATATCGGTGGCGCCCATGCTGGCCGAGTTGTCGATGAGAAAAATGCTGCGGTCGCCCCGCCGCTCAGAGCCCATCCAGCTTGGCCGCACCAGGCTGAGCATGACCAGGGCGAGCAGACAGAGCTGCAGAAACAACAACAGGCTCTGCCGCAGCCGCTGCCAGATGCTGTTGACGTGCAGATCCTCAATCGACTTGTGCCACAAATAGGTGCTCGGCACCTCGAGCGGCTGGCGTTTGAGCTTGAGGAAATACAGGGCGACGATCGCCGGCGGCACGGCCCCCAGGGCCATCCACTGCCACCACGACAACATGTTGTTGAGCTGCATCAGCGCACCAGGCCTCGTTGCCGCAGGTAACTCGCCACCAATTGCTCGACCGGCAGTTGATTCTTGGCCAGCAAATACGACATGCCGCGGCGGTTGCAGAACTCGCGGGCGCCGCCGACGAAAGCGGACACCGTCTGCTGGTAACGCTTCAACAGCGGCCCGCTGACGGTGATCTCGGCCACGTCGCCGTCCTCGCAATCGATCAGCCGCAGATCTCCTTTGACGTCCGGTTCAAGTTCTTCCTGGGAGAGCGTATGGATCACGTAGGCGTCCATCTGGCGAGCCACCAGATACCGCAGCGCTTCCTGGTAGCCTTGCTTGTCCATCAGGTCGCTGATCAGCAGGACGATGCCCTTGCCGGAATTGCGCAGGCAAAAGTTCTTCACGCCCTGGGCCAGCGAGCCGCTTTCGCCCGATTGAATGCCTTCCAGATAGTCCAGCATCCGCCATAAACTGCGGCGGCCGCGGAAGACCGGAGCAGCCAGGCGGGCCGGCTGGCCGACGGTTTCAATTCGCACGCGGTCGGAGCGGATCAGGCCGATAAACCCCAGCGCGGCCGCCAGTTGCTTGGCGTATTGCAACTTGGTCGGGTCGCCGAAGTTCATCGAGTCGCTGGCGTCGATCAGCGTGTAA
>DASZUP010000352.1:0-12606 GCA_035547635.1 Pirellulales bacterium | reverse complement strand
GCCGCCGGTCTGCTTGCAGTGTACCGCGATGACGTTCTTTCCAGCATGCAGGGCGGCGCACGCTTGTTTGCTCACGGTTGCGTACGTGTAATCGACGGTGTAGGCGGCGAGCCGCGCCGCCAGCACGCCGTTAAAGTAAATCTCGGCGTCCTCGTCGTGGTGGATCGATAGCACGAGCTGTGAGCGATCTTCCAGTGCGTCCGCCGGAAGCTCAAAGTCTCGGCGGATCCAGATGTCGGGCGTGTTCCACTCGGTGCGCACGACGGCGCCGGGCGTCATCTTCGTGCCGAATCCTGCCGGAGCGTTCTGCCAGGCGCTATCATCGAAGTCGCTGGCGGACCACTCGCCCGCGGGCGCCTGCAGCGTGTAGCGCCACTCGTGAGCCGTGTGCTGAGAAGTTTGCAGCAAGGTCCGGTACACCGGCGGCGGCAGATGGAGCTTCGCATGGGCCTTGGCCAGACGCTCGGGATCAATCTTGATCACTTCGCGATCGTAGGACATCAGCCCGTTGACTTCGGTTTCGACGTCTGTGGTCTGCGTATAGACGGCCGCCGACAGGCCCGGCTCGGCGATCAGTCGGCGCACGCCGAACAAGAGATCGAAATAGGCCTCGGCCAGCGCCGCTCGATCGGGATAACTGCGATATCCCCAGTTCTTTTCCGCCAGCCAGGTATGCCCCTTCAACGGCAGGCCCAGCCCGCCGTATTCCCCCAACACGGCGGCGCGATGCGGCTCAGGCCGCGGCGACTGCGGCAGCGGGTAGTGATGGATGTCGTGCATGTCGCCGGCGGGATAATCGTTCCATCCGCTCGCGCAATCGACCAGGCGCGTCGGATCGTACTGCTTCGTCCATTCGGCGATCCGCTGCGTATCGAACTGCCCCCAGCCCTCGTTGAACGGCACCCACGCGACGATTGCAGGAGAGTTCGAGTTGGCGTCGATCATCGCCTTCAACTCCTGCTCGTAAATGCCTGCCGACTCGGGCGTGCGCTGGATCTCTCCTTTACCCGGGGCGACCGAAGCGTCGCCGCTGGGCATGTCCTGCCATACGATCAGCCCCAACTTGTCGCACCAGTAGTACCATCGCGCGGGCTCGACTTTCACGTGCTTTCGGCACATGTTGAAGCCCATCCGCCTGGTCAGTTCGATATCGTACCGCAAGGCTTCGTCCGTGGGGGCCGTATACAAACCGTCCGGCCAGAACCCCTGGTCGAGCGGGCCGAACATGAACAACGGCTTGCCGTTGAACTCGATGCGCGTCGTCCCCCGCTCGTCCTTGCCGAGCGAGACGTCTCGCATGCCGAAGTAAGTCTCCACTTCGTCAAGCGCGTCTCCGCCAGCCGAAAGGAGCGAAACCGTCGCTTCGTAAAGCCACGGCTCGTCGGGCGACCAGAGCCTGGCGCCGGGAAGCTTGACGATTAGCGGGCGCCCCAGTTTTGCCGACGCGGAAATCGGCGCAAACTCAACGCGCTTCCCGCCCGCAGAGGCTGCCGCCACCTTAACGGCAAGCTGGTCGCCCGGGCTCACTCCGACGGCATCGACGTTGAATTCCGCTTGGCTCCGCTTGACGTCGGTTACGATCTTCAAGGAAGGAATGTAGGCTTTTGGCGTCGGCTCCAACCAGACGGTCTGCCAAATGCCGCTGGTCGGCGTATAAAAGATGCCGCCGGGCTTGCTGGCTTGCTTTCCGCGCGGCTGCGGCCCTGCGTCGGTCGGATCCCAAACCGCAACGACAACTTCCTGCTCCTGCCCCGGCTTCAGTTCCTCCGTAATGTCAAAACTGAATGGATCATAGCCGCCGGCGTGTTCGCCCAGCCGCTTGCCGTTCACCCAGACCTCGGTCTGCCAATCGACCGCGCCAAAGTGCAGCAGGAGTTGGCCTTCGGCCCAAGAATTGTCCCAATGGAATCGCCGCCGATACCAAAGCCGCTCCTCCGGCCGCAGACGCTTCATCACCCCCGATAGCGCCGACTCGATGGGAAACGGAACCAGGATTTGCCCGGCGAACTCAGCTGGCTGCGGAGCGTCTTTCGCCGTAATCGCGTAGTCCCACAATCCGTTGAGATTCTGCCATGCTTTTCGCACCAGTTGGGGCCGCGGGTATTCTGCATGCACGCTGGCTGGAGAGACCTCCCGAGCCCAGCGCGTCATGAGCGGGCCGGCAGCCGGACGCCAGGCTGCAGGTTCGGCGGCCGAAACCGAAGCCAGCGTCAACAGCAAATAGCAGGTCGTCGCGAACGTTCTCATGGGATCGACCTCTTCTGTCAGAAAGTTGCGCATGTTGGTCGTGGGCGGGCAGACGCTGCCATTTACTCTTTCTGGCGGGCCCATACCGTCGGGAAACCAGCGAAGCGACGCGGCCCTAAGGCCTGCTTCCCCCGGGAAGAAATCCCGACTGGCGATGACCCCTGATTTGTCTTTGCCGCCCGAAACAGAATCGACGTGCTAGCGTCAACCAAGGTAGCCCGCTTCGGTATTGCCGTAAAGGCGCCCGCTGTCGCTGCGGCAAAAGGCGCCAGCAAGGCGGGGCGAATCCCCCCTTTTTTGCTTCCAGGTGGACGGATGGCCCTCGCTAGCAAGTGCTCTTGTTCCATGCTGTGCGACCAGTTACCATCCTCGCCGGAGTCAAGGACTTACAGCTCAAATACGCGTCGCGAGCGCGGGGAGAATGTGCGTGGAAACGGAAATGGCAGCGAGTTGGGCCTTCCGGTCGCGCGGCCTGGTAGGCAGCGTGTTGGTGGCCGTGTTCGGCGCCGCGGTGATTCTCTCCAATCCGGCCTTGCCGGAGGCCGCTTGGGGACAAATCGCCTTCGAGACGCTCGGCTGGACGACCTTTATGATTGGAGCTGCGCTGCGGTTTTGGTCCACGCTGTATATCGGCGGGCGGAAGCGGCTGACGGTCGTTTGCGAAGGCCCCTATTCTCTCTGTCGCAACCCCCTGTACGTCGGCACGTTCTTAATCGCCATCTCCGCAGCCTTGATGCTGCAAAGCCTGACATTTGCGGTCGGAATCTTGCTTGGCGCTGTGTTCTATGCTTGGGCAACGGTTCCGGCGGAGGAGCGTTACCTGCGCGAGGCGCTCGGCGAACCTTACGTGCACTATTGCCAGCACACGCCACGATTCTGGCCGAGTTTCGCGAATTTCCGCACGCCTGAGACGGTCGAGGTCAGCGTCAAAGCTTTGAAGAACGAGTTCCGTCGCGCCGTTCGTTGGGCCTGGCTGCCTGCGATCATTGAGGTTCTCTGCCGCTTGCGGCTGGAGAGCTGGTGGCCGCACTGGCTGAACCTGCCCTGAACCTGCGGCTCTACGCTGCGGTCGCCAACATTGCGCAGGCGGCTATCGCACTCGCGTCGGCAGGATCACCATCGGAACGCCATCCCACTGCAGCCTTCTTTGTAAGGACAAGGCGGTCTGGTTGTGGAACAGCCGCTGGTACCAGGTGTCTCGCTGAAACACCAACTGACCGGCGAAGAACACCGCCTTGGGAAACTGCTTGGCAATGGTCAAGCAGAGGTGCTCCAACTCGTCGACCGCATCCGTGCCAATGGCCATATAGGAAGCTGACGGCAGCCCAAGCCGCTGAGCCAGATCGACGTATTGGGCCAAAGTCGCTTCCGTGTGCCGCTTCAAGTCCTCCACGGCGCTGGCGCCTTTGAAGTTGCCGGAATCAATTACGCCGGTCGACAGGAACAGCACGTTCTTATAGTGCCCATGACCAAAGCGCAGGGCATTGAGCAGCGTGTGTACGCCCAAACCGCCGTAGCCGCCCACCAGAATGGCCGCGGTCGGTTCGTCAGGGCCTGGTTCGGCGCGATTCGGCGGGCCGCTGGCCGAGAGTTGGCCAAGCGATGCATCCAATCGCTTGAGCCTCTCGACGACGCCTTGATAGTAACGTCGGGTCAGAAAACAGACGGCCACGAGCACCCCGGTGACGGAAAGCGTGACGTATCCGCCGACGCTGAACTTTTCCAGAACCGTGACGGTGAGGATTGCCAGGCAAAGCGCGGCGCCGCAAACGAACAACGCCAGGCGCCGGCGCCAGAACGAGGCCCCTCGCTCTTTCCACCAATGGCGGCACATGCCGATCATCGAGAGCGAGAACGTCAGGAACACGTTGATCGAATACATGATCAACAGGTGCGTCACGTCTCCGCGCGTGTACAGCAGCGCGGCGATGGCGGCCGTCCCCATCAGCAAAATGCCATTGTGCGTGGCCAGGCGATCGGACAGGTTGGCGAACCAGTGCGGCATGTACGAGTCATGCGCCATGTTCGCCAGCACGCGAGGCCCGTCGATAAAGCCGGCCTGCGCGGCGACGAACAGCAGCGTTCCTTCGGAGATCATCGTCGCCCACAGGAACGCACCGTTCCAGCCGCCCGCGGGCAAGCCGACGTCAACGAGCACGCGTTCCGTCAGCACCTGGTTCATGGTCTTGCCGGGCGTGTGGCCGATGTTCATCAACAGGTAGGCTACCATCAACCCGCCGGCCATGAAGGCCAGCGACAAGGCCATGTAGATCATCGTCCGCTTGGCCGTGGCCACGCGCGGCTCGCGCATGACCGGCATGCTGTTGGAGACCGCTTCGATTCCGGTGTAAGTGCCGGCGCCGAGCGAATAGGCGTACAGCAGCACCGTCAGCATGCCGATCAGGCCGAAGTCAGGATCCTTGAGCCCGTCGCTGACCTGTTCCGTCACGTGACTGGCCACCTCGCCGGCGGCGCCCAAGTGCAGCAGCACCGCGCCGGCGATCAACACCAGGTGTGTGATCAGAAACAATATGAACACCGGCAGCAGCGCCGTGACTGACTCTCTCACGCCGCGCAGATTGAGCACGATCAGAAACACGATCGCAGCCAATTCGCAGTAGAGCTTCCAGTCATCGCTGGGCAACGGCAGCCAATGCAGGCCGCCGTGAGTTCGCAACCGGTCGATCGACTCTCGCACGTACGGTCCTAGCAAGCCGTACAGCGCATCTCCCGCCGCGGCGATTGACGTTGTGATCGTCAACACGTAATCGACAAGCAGCGCACAACCCGAAACCACGCCGGCCGGACGGCCGAGCAGCTTGGAGGCCACCAGGTATCCGCCGCCGCCGCTGGGAAAGGCTTCGATAATATGGCTGTAACAGGCCGAGATGACCAGCACCGTCAGGATGGTGGCCATGGAGAGGAAGATGGCCAGATAGCTGTGCTCTCCGAGTGTGTGAAACGCCTCGGACGGACCGTAGCACGAAGACGACAGGCCGTCGGCGCCCAGGCCAACCCAGGCCAGGAACGCCACCAGCGAGACGTTGTGAAAGACTTTCTCGTCTTGCAGATTGCGAGGCTTGCCGACGAGCAAGGTCTTGACGCGTTTGGGCAGAGTCTCTACGGCGTCGGCCGGCTTGCCCAGTTCCGTGACAACGACTCCCTCGTCCGTTACGGAGTCTTCCGCCTCAGGGGCCGGCCTTGCGGGCTGTGCGGCGGCGCTCGCCTCGTCGGCGGGGCCTTCGTGCGGCGCCGCGTTCGATGGGCCGTCATTCGGCGCGGGACCGTTCGGCGCCTCGCCTGATTTGTCGCTGATTTGATCGGCGGAGCGGGGCTCTCCGGCCGGGTCTCCTGCGCTGGTCATTTCAGTTCGACTTACATGATTACATATTGTTGTCGCCGTCCAGCAGGTTGCCCAACCCGCCCAACAGCGAGCCTTCGCCACGGCTGCCGCCCTGCTGCGGGGCATTGGCCAGCACCCGCCCCGCCAACCGTGAAAACGGGAGCGATTGGCACCAGACTTCCCCCGGCCCGGTCAAAGCGGCGAAAAACAGGCCTTCGCCGCCAAACAGGGTGTTCTTGATGCCGCCCACGAATTGTACGTCATAAGAAACGCTGGGCGTTATCGCCACCAGGCAGCCTGTGTCGAGTTTGAGCAGCTCGCCGGGAGCGAGCGTGCGGCGCATCATCGTACCGCCCGCGTGTACCAGGGCGATCCCGTCGCCCGTCAGCCGCTGCATGATGAACCCTTCGCCGCCGAACAGCCCGGCGCCGAACTTCTTTTGAAAGGCGATGCCAATCTGGATCCCCCGGGCGGCGCACACGAAGGCGTCCTTCTGGCAGATCAGTTCGCCGCCTAACTGATCGAGGTGCATGGGCAGGATCTTGCCGGGATAGGGCGCGGCAAAGGCGACCTTCTCGCGGGCGCGAGCGACGTTCGTAAAAGTCGTTACAAACATCGATTCGCCGGTCAGGGCCCGTTTTCCTGCGGCGGTCACCTTGCTCCAAAAGCCGCCTGATTTGGCCGACGGATCCCCGAACACCGTCTGCATTTCAATACCGGCGGTCATGTACATCATCATGCCCGGCTCGGCGATGACCATCTCGCCGGGGTCGAGCGTCACTTCGACGTACTGCATTTCCTCGCCGAAGACTTCGTAGTCGATCTCGTCAGCCATCGTTCAGCCTGCGATTCCCAATGAGCGAAGGGTACAAAGAGCAGTTTACGCGTTTCCTGGCTTGCCGTCGCGCGGCCGCTTTCGTCGCGCGAGTTTTTCCTGCACGGAAGGTACCCTGCGCCCGCTCCTAATACAACGCGCTCGAGAGCTTTCTGCGGTAGGTCGACGTCAGTTCATGGTCGGGGCCGAGAACGCGGAACAATTGCACCATCAGCTCGCGCGCCGGCTCGCCCAAGCCATGGCGATCGATCTGCACCAATTGCAACGCCTGGTCCAACGCTGCTTCAAACTGGCGCTGGCCGGCCAGAGCCCGCGCCAGCCTCCACCTGGCCTGTCGATCTTCGGGCGCCGCCGCTGCCGCGTCGCGAGCGTCTGCGACGCTGCCGGCCTCGATCGCCAGGCGATGGACGAGCAACTGCGCTTCGAGCAGTTCGGCCTCGGGTTCCATGAATCCCCGATCGGCCAGTTCCTTGACAAGCGATTCGCTTTCCTCGACGCGATCTTGGGCCAACAACACGCGGCCCAACGCGATTTTGATCGTATCGTCCCGAGGCGCCAGCGCCAGCGCCTCTCGCAACTTGCTTTCGGCGGCCGCCGGGTCCGAAGCCTCGAGCCCTGCCGCTTCAGCAACAAGTTGTTCGGCGGGACTGGGCTGTACGCGCGCCAGCCACTGGCGCAACTCCGGCTCGGGCAGAACCCCGACGAATTGATCGACGATCCGCCCGCCGCGCAGAGCAAACACCGCCGGAATGGAAGACACGCCCAGGGCGGCCGCGGCCTGCTGCGATTTTTCAACTTCCGCTTTGACCAGCACGAACTGGCCATCCGATTCCGTCGCCATCTGTTCCAGCAGCGGGCCAAGCAATCGGCAAGGCCCGCACCACTCAGCCCAAAAGTCGACGACGACGATGCGCTCGCTAGAGCGTTCAATCACGTCCTGCTGGAAGCTTGCGTCGCTGGTTTCAACAATCCACGGTGAGGAAGCAGGCATCGACTCTCTCGGCTTCAAGGATTCTGCAGTGGTCGCCGCTCGTCTCGCCCCCGGCAACCTTCGGTGCTGTCACACGGCTGACCCGCTCTGTGCGAAAAACGCGCGCTACGGGCGCGCTGGTGCGCCACGACGGCGCGCAACCCGAACGTCAACGAGCACGTTTTCAATGAATTCATCCGACGCCGACGCGAAGGCCGCGGAAGTATCAAAAAACGTCTCCGGCGCAGTTTCGGATACCGTGCGATGCCCGGTAAGGTCCCCGTGCGGACAGAGCAAGGCATACAGACCGGCGTCATTTTGCAGCGACGTGCCCGTAATATTCAGGTTCGTTGCCCGGCTTCCATTTGATATTGCACCCGATGCTTGGCTTTTGATCGGCCGGCGCACTCTGGCCGGACAACACGGCCTCCAGGGCGGCTCTTAGATCGTGCCCTGTGACCTCAATCCCGCTATCCGGACGGCTGGCGTCCAATTGTCCTCGATAGACGAGCCGCTGCGCTGAATCGAACAGATAGAAGTCGGGCGTGCAGGCCGCTCGATACGCCTTGGCCACCGCCTGCGTCTCATCGAACAAGTAAGGAAACGCGTAGCCGCGCCGCCGGGCCTCTTCGGCCATTTTCGCCGGGGCATCGTCGGGATGCGCCTGGACGTCGTTGGAGTTGATGCCGACGATGGCGACTCCGCGAGGCTGGTACTCATTGGCCAAAGCGGCAAGCTCCGTCGCCACGTGCTTGACGAACGGGCAATGATTGCAGATGAACATCACGAGCAACGCGGGAGCGCCGGCAAAGTCTGCCAGCGAGACCATCTGGCCGTCCACGGCGTTGGTCAATTGAAAATCGGGGGCCGGCGTGCCTAAAGGCAACATCGTGCTGGGAGTTCGGGCCACGGAACAACCTCCTTTACGGCGAGGAAGAACGAGCGGGGACGAGCGAAGACCCGCCCCTTCGAGTACAGTTCTGAATCATGATTTTATCGTCGCCGCCAGCGAATCCGCATGGCCGTCTTGACTGCATGCCGCCTCGACAGCGCTGACGCCGCGACCATCGCGCGGCGCCGCGGCTGGCCGAACGCGCGGGACCGGCCAGTCGCTACGCGGCATGGTATCAAACGCTCGGCAGTCTGTCAGACGTTTTTTCGCTCCGCCGCCGTTCCGCTGCAGGTCGCCATTGGCCGGGCGATCCTCAGAGCCGCCGATGCCATGCGGGGCTCAAGGCCCGGTCATAGCGAGAAAAATGGTTTTCCGTGCCGGAACTTCCGCCCCCTAACGAACGTCTGAAAGCTAGAATTGCGGCGGCGCGGAAAATGCAGAGAATATCGCCTCGTGCGGCCCGAGCAACTCCCGTCTTGTTAGGGCGGAGCTCGGGGCCGCTGCCGAGGGCGTCAACCGCGGAACACGAATTGTCTGGGGCGCAGCGAGAACGGCGCCTCGTCGTCTTCAACATTCCCCCAATCGCTCAGGAGCCCTCAATCCATGTATGATGCTTCCATCCCATGTCTGCGTAGGGCGCCGGTCGCCTTTGCCTGCGCGTCATGCCTGGCATTCCTGACTGCACTCGTCCACGCCGAGGAGCGCTCCGTGAGCCATTTGCCGCTGAAGAAGATCGTGATGTTCAATTCCGGCGTCGGCTTTTTCCAGCACGACGGCCAGGTGGCGGGCGACGCCCAGATCGAAATGAAGTTCAACGTCGATGACGTCAACGACCTGCTCAAAAGCATGGTCGTCCAGGACCTCGGCGGCGGCCGCATTTCGACGGTGACCTATGGTTCGCGAGATCCGATCACTAAGACGCTCAAGACCTTCGCCATCGATTTAACGGACAATCCGACGCTTGCCGATTTGCTGGACCAGGTCCGCGGCGAACAAGTCGAGGTGGAAGCCCCGAACAAGGTGGTCGGCACGATCCTGGGCGTCGAACAGCGCAAGCAGAAAGTCGGGGAGCACGAAACGGTTGAGACCGAGTTTCTCAATCTGCTCACTGAGGAAGGTCTGCGGAGCTTGCCGCTGGCCAGCCTGGCGAGAATCAAGCTGCTCAACGAGTCGCTGGACCGCGAATTGCGACAAGCGCTGACGATTCTGGCTCTTGGGCATAGCTCGGACAAAAAGGGCGTGACGCTCAATTTTCTTGGCGAAGGCGAGCGAGACGTGCGAGTCGGATACATCCAGGAGGCGCCCGTCTGGAAGACTAGCTATCGGCTGGTGCTGAACGAGGACGGCGAGCCGCTGCTGCAAGGCTGGGCCCTGGTCGAGAACACGACGGAAGAAGATTGGAAGGACGTCTCGCTCACGCTCGTCAGCGGCCGGCCGATCTCGTTCATCATGAACCTCTACGAGCCGCTCTACGTGCCGCGTCCGGTGGTCGAGCCCGAACTGTTCGCCTCGCTGCGTCCACAGACGTACGGCCAGGACATGGAACGCGCGGAAGCCGAATTTGCCGAGAAGCAACGCGGCGTGCTGTCGCGGAAGCGAGCGCTCGCCGCCCCGGCGGCGGCTCCGCCGGCGCCCGCTGCGGGCGGTATGATGGGCGGCATGGCACGGGCCTCCGGGGACAAAGCCGGCAACTTCTTTGCCGGTGAACCTGCAGGCGTCGCCGCCAGTGCGCAGGCGGGCGAAGTAGGTGAACTGTTCCAATACGTCATCGACACGCCCGTTGACTTGCCGCGGCAGCAGTCGGCCATGCTGCCGATCGTCAATGACAAGGTGGAAGGCGAAAAGCTCTCGATCTACAATCCCAACGTTCAGGCCAAGCATCCGCTCAACGGCCTGCGGCTGAAGAATACCACCGATTTGCACCTCATGCAGGGCCCGATCACCGTGTTCGACGGCGGCAGTTACGCCGGCGACGCACGGATCGAAGACCTGCAACCGGGCAGCGAGCGGCTGATCAGCTACGCGCTCGATCTTGATACGGAAGTCGCCATCGAAGGCAAGCCGCAAGCGGACCAGCTCGTTTCAGTTTCGTTGGCCAAGGGCGTGTTGCAGATCACGCACAAACTGCAACGATCGCAGACTTATACGGCCAAGAATTCGTCCCGCAAGGCCAAGCAGTTGCTGATCGAGTATCCTCACGACGAGCGTTGGAAGCTCGTACAGCCGGAGAAGCCCGCCGAGAAAACTCGCGACATGTATCGCTTCTCCGTGCAGGCCGAGCCCGGCAAACCGGCCAAGTTGACCGTCGAGGAGGAGCAAATGCTCAGCCAGCAAATCGCCGCCAACAACCTGGACCAGAACACCGTTCAACTCTACTTACGGGCGTCGGTCGTCAGCGACGAGGTGAAGCAGGCGCTCAAGGAAATCGTCAAGCGCAAGGGCGAGATCGAGCAATTGCTCCAGCGGCGGCAGCAAGCCGAGCAGCAGATCAACGCCATTACGCAGGAGCAAGCCCGGATTCGCGAAAACATGGCCCAGCTCGATCGCAACTCGGATCTTTACCTGCGGTACGTCAAGAAGTTCAGCTCCCAGGAAGACGAAGTCGAGAAACTGCGGTCGGAAATGAGCAAGCTGCAGCAAGAGGCGAATCAGAAACGCCAGTCGCTGGACCAGTTCCTGCAGGGCCTGGAGTTGAAATGATTCGCGTCGCAGGAAGGCGCCCCGCTCTTGAGTAACGCTCAGCGAATCGCCTTGCAGGCTCGATATCTGTTCCCGGTCTCCGCGCCGCCGTTGGCCGGCGGCGTGGCGACCATCGAAGGAGAGCGCATCGTCGCGATCGGCCGAAGCGCGCCCGGCGATTGCGAGTGCGTCCAGCTAGGCAACGTCGCCCTGTTGCCGGGCCTGATTAATGCGCACACACACCTTGAATTGAGCGACGCAGCCGCTCCGCTCGGGACGCCCAACATGGCGTTTCCCGATTGGATTCGGCACGTCATGACATTCCGCCAGGGGCGAAAGGTCGATGACATTTCGCCGGTAAAGCGCGGCCTGACGGAGAGCATGCGCTGCGGCACGACGACCGTCGGCGAGATCGCCATGCCCGGTTGGTCGCCCGCGGAGTTTGACGCCGCTGCGATCGACGCGGTTATCTTTCTCGAGGCGATCGGCCTGACGCACGAACGCGTCCAGGAAAAACTGGCGGAAGCCGAGCAACACCTGGCGGCGCCCGCTGTTGGCAACCGGCGAGCCGGTCTCAGTCCGCATGCGCCTTACTCAGTCCGACTCGAGTTATTCGACGGGCTCGTCGCTCGGGCGGCCCAGGCGCGGGCGCCGATCGCATTCCACCTGGCTGAATCTCGCGAGGAGTTGCAGTTTCTCGCTGCGGGCGACGGGCCGTTTCGGGACATGCTGCAACGCCTCGGCGTGTGGGATCCCGCCATGATTCCGCGCGGCACGCGACCGCTCAATTATCTGCGGCGAATAGCCGCCGCCCGAGTGCAAGCGTTGGTGATCCACGGCAACTATCTGGATGATGACGAAATCGAGTTCATGGCTCGCCATCGCCGCACGATGAGCGTCGTCTATTGTCCGCGCACGCACGCTTACTTCGGCCACGCCCGCCATCCGCTGCCAGGGCTGCTCGCCGCCGGCGCGAACGTCGCTTTAGGGACCGACAGCCGAGCTTCGAATCCCGACCTGAACTTGCTGGGAGAAATGCGATGCGTCCGCCGCGAGTTCGGTGAACTAACCTCGGCCACGGTCCTCGAACTGGGCACGCTCCGCGGCGCCGAGGGACTGGGCCAGGCGTCCTCTTGCGGCAGTCTCGAACCTGGCAAGTTTGCCAACCTGGCGGTCGTTCCCCTCCCCGACAACGACGCCGCCGATCCGCATGAATTGCTCTGGACTGCGGCCCCCAACGGCATCAAGAGCATGTATCGTGGACGATGGCGGCCGAACACATGAGCCTGGCCGCGTCCTGGTAGCAAGAAAGCGCGAGCGTTCCGTCGCCAACGCCGCTCGAGCCGGAAGCTTTTCAGATTCCGCTACAGGGCCTCACAGCCGGCAGTTGTTGATTTGCGTCTCCAGAATGGCGCTGGCGCCGAGCGCTTCCAGACGCTCCATGATCTCGATGATCTCGCCGCGCTTGACCATCACACGGATGGCGCACCAGTCTGCGTCTTCCAGAGAACTGACGGTAGGCGAATTGAAGCCGGGCGTGATCAGCTCGGCCTCGGGCAGTTTTGCCCGCGGCACGTTGTACTCCAACAGCGAATAGGCCCGGGCGATGACCACGCCTTCCAGGCGGCGGACGACGCGGT
>DASZUP010000351.1:0-11966 GCA_035547635.1 Pirellulales bacterium | reverse complement strand
CTCGCACCGCTTCGCTCGCGATTGCCGTCGGTCGGCCGCTGTTGCGGAGCACTTCATCGCGCCGGCAGGCTCGCTGGCGATGCTGGAGACATTGAATGCTCGAACGCGTAATCACCTGGTCTTTGTCGCATCGTGCGATTGTGATCGGCGTCGCGCTGGCGGCGGCGGCCATCGGCTTCTATTCGCTGGGCCAGTTGAACGTCGACGCGTTTCCCGACACCACCCCGGTCCAGGTGCAGATCAACACCGTGGCCCCAGCAATGGTGCCCGATGAGATCGAGCGTCTGATTACCTTTCCCATCGAACTGGCGATGGGAGGCATGGCGGGACTCAAACAGCACCGCTCGATTTCCCAGTTCGGGCTGTCTCAGGTGACGGTGACGTTCGAGGATGACGTCAACATTTACCTTGCTCGGCAGATGATCAACGAGCGGCTCGGTTCGGTCGAACTGCCGCCCGGCGCGCGGCGGCCCGAGATGGGGCCCGTCTCGACCGGCCTGGGCGAGGTCTTCCATTACTTGCTGCTCGATACGGGGGCCGGGCTGACTGATTTGCGGACCATCCAGGACTGGAAGGTCAAGCCTTCGATGCGCTCAGTCGCCGGAACCGCCGAGATCAATTCCTGGGGCGGCTTTGAAAAGCAGTATCAGATCCGCATCGACCCGGTCATGCTCGTCAAATACGACGTATCGCTCGAGCAATTGATGAAGGCCGTGCGCGGCAACAACCTCAACGTCGGCGGCGGCAACATCGACCAGTCGGGCGACATGCTGCTGGTACACGGCGTCGGCCGCACGGTCAACGTCGAGCAGATCGAAAACATCGTCGTGGCCGCCATGGACGGCGTGCCGATCCTGGTGCGGGATCTGGCCAAGGTCGTCATCAGCCATGAGATCCGCCGCGGCGCCGTCACGGCCAATGGCCGCGGCGAAGCCGTGCTGGGCCTGGGCTTCATGCTGATGGGCGAAAACAGCTACGCCATCACCGAGCGGATGCGAGACAAGTTCGAGGAAATCGGGCCGAACATGCCGGCCGGCGCGGAGCCGGAAGTCGTCTACGACCGCACCGTGCTGGTCGATCGCGTGATCCAGACGGTGCGCAGCAACCTGTTCGACGGCGCCTTGCTGGTGATTACCATCCTGTTCATTTTTCTGGGCAACTTGCGGGCCGGGCTGATTTGCGCCACGGCAATCCCGCTGGCGATGCTGGGCGCCTTTTTCGGCATGTGGCAACTCGGCATCGCCGGCACGCTGTTGAGCTTGGGCGCGATCGACTTCGGCATCGTGGTCGATAGCTCCGTGGTGGTGCTGGAAAACATCGTCAGCCACCTGGCCCATCACGGCGCCGCGACCGGCGCCAGCCGGCTGGAGATCATTCGCAAGGCGGCCATCGAGGTCCGCACGCCCACGGTCTTCGGCCAGGTGATCATCATGATCGTCTACATCCCGATCTTCACGCTGGAAGGCGTGGAAGGAAAGATGTTCCGGCCCATGGCGTTGACCGTGGTGTTCGTGCTGATCGGCTCTTTGGTGCTTTCGCTGACGTTCATACCCGTACTCGCCAGTTTGGTGCTGCCCAAACGGCTGGAAGAGCAGGAAGTGCTGCCGGTGCGGATTGCTCAGTGGCTGTATCGCCCCTTGCTGCGCGTGGCGATGGCCAACCGCTTCGCCGTGTTGGGGCTGGCCGGCGGCGCGTTGGGCGTCGCGCTGATGATCGCGCTGGGGATGGGCTCCGAGTTCGTGCCGCGACTGTCGGAAGGCAACGCGGTGATCGGCATCATGCGGCCGCCCGGCACCAGCCTGCTGGAATCGGTGCGCGTCAATACGCAAATGGAACGGGCGCTGCTGGCCGCCTTTCCGGACGAAATTTCGCACGTTTGGAGCCGGACGGGGGCGCCTGCCGTCGCCACCGACGCGGGCAGCATTGAAGAAACCGACATGTTCGTCTCTTTCACGCCTCGACACCAATGGCGCCGGGCGGAAACGCAGGACCAGTTGGTGGAACTGATGTTCGCCGAGGTCGGGGATATTCCCGGCCAGACCATCTGGTTCACCCAACCGATCGAGCAGCGGATTAATGAGATGCTCTCGGGCGTGAAAGCCGACATTGCGCTCAAGCTGTTTGGCGACGATTTCGAAGTCCTGCTGGACAAGGCGCAGGAACTGGCGAAAGTTCTGAAGCCGATCCCCGGCTGCGTCGACCTGGCGGTCGAGCAGATTTCCGATCTGCCGATTCTGCAGGTTCACATCCGGCAGAACGAAATTGCCCGCTACGGCGTTCCGGCCGAAGAGGTGCTGAACCTGGTGGAATCCATCGGCGGCAAGGCGGTGGGCGAAGTCGTCGAAGGGCAACTGCGGTTTCCGCTGGTGATCCGGCTTCCCGAGGAGCTGCGGGAGAACCCTGAAGAGGTCGGAGCTCTGACCGTCGTTTCCGCGACCGACGAGCGCATTCCCCTCTCGCAGTTGGCGGACATCAAGGTGATTACGGGTCCCAAACGCGTGATGCGCGAGTGGGGGCAGCGGCGGATTACGGTGACCTGCAACGTTCGCGGCCGCGACATGGGCAGCTTTGTGGCGGAAGCGCAGCAGAAGATTGACGAACAGGTGGAACTGCCTTCAAAGAGTTATTACCTGGAGTGGGGCGGTCAATTCGAGAACCTCCAGCGAGCCCAGAAGCGATTGACCGTCGTCGTTCCCCTGGCGTTGGGGCTGATCGCCGTGCTGCTCTATTCCAGCTACCGCAACCTGACCGATACGTTACTCGTGTTCGCCAGCGTGCCGTTTGCCTGCGTCGGCGGGATTCTGGCGATGTGGACGAGAAACCTGCCGCTGTCCATCTCGGCCGCGGTCGGGTTCATTACGCTCTCGGGCGTGTCGGTGCTCAACAGCATGGTGGTGGTTTCCCGCTTGCGGCGGCTGCAAGAGTCGGGCATGGAATTGCGGCCGGCGCTGGAAGCAGCCGCCTTTGGCTGTTTGCGGACGGTGATGATGACTGCCATGGTAGCCAGCGTCGGCTTCGTGCCGATGGCGACCAGCGACGGCATGGGGGCGGAAGTCCAGCGGCCGCTGGCGACGGTCGTGATCGGCGGCGTGGTCAGCAGCACGCTGATGACGCTTTTCATTTTACCGGTCCTGTATCTGCTGGCCCCCACGCGGCGCGAAGCTCAACTCCCTGCCCGTTCGGAAGATCCGCTCACTGACCAGCCTTATTTCGGCGCCTGAGACGGGCGCCGTCGGACTTTGTAGGGGTTATGGCAATTATTCAGTCAAGTTGCCTTGACGAAGACGCCGATGGAGTCAATGATTCCTAACAGTCATGCTCTACGCGCCAGCCATGAATCTTGTCCGCCAGCTCACAACGGCGATCTTCTTCATTCACGCCCTGATCGGGTGTTGCTGGCACCATGAGCACGTGTGCCTCGCCGCTACGGATGCATCCGCGGGGCAAGAAGCGACGGTTTGCGAGCACTCTCACGGTCATAGTTGCCACGGCGGTCACGATGATGTCGGGGGGGAGCGTTCCGACGAAGATTCGGACCATCAGCACGCCTGCCAGGGAGATCGGTGCTTCTTTGTCCGCGTCGAAGCGGCTCAACCGCCCGTCTTGGCTCTGGCGAGCCCTGTCATTCCGGAGGTGGTCTCACCGTTCGAGCAGCCACAAGCCGCTGGTGCAGACTGGGATTTCCTCTCGTATGGCGGAACTCTCGAGGCGCCTCTGCGCCTGCATCTTTTGCATCAAGTCCTCTTGATTTGAAGCTTTCATCTCCGATGCGACTGTCCTGTGCGGCGGCGCGTTGGGGATTTCTCTTCTAGCGTGACGAAGCGCGCTTTGCCAACAGGCATCGCCCTGCCGTCGACCCGTCTTTGCGATGGAGACCTGGCGTTGCTGCATCGTGCGCCGCAGGTTGATCCTGCAGGCAGCGAGCAGCGGCCCGCTCGTATAACTTTCTTGCACCTCGAACTTGAGGGCGCCCATGTTTACTCGAAACCGTTTGATTGGCGTGACAGTTGGCATTCTCGTTGCGGCGGCGATTGCGGCAACCAGCCCGCAGTGGCTGCCCCGGGCCCGCGGCCTTGTGGCTGACCTGCAAGTGGGCCGCGCTGCGCCTGCGGCCGATGCGAACGTTGACGATCACGATCACAGCGGGCATGACCATAATCACGATGCCCACGGGCATGAAGGCCATGATCATGGCATGCGCTCGCATCCCGGCCACGATGAATCGAATGCGCTGGGGTTGAGCTCGCAGGCCGAAGATACGATCGGTCTCAAAGTCGTCCGCATCGAACGCAAGACGTTCCATCGCAAGATCACCGTGCCGGCCATGGTGGTCGAGCGCCCGGGTCGCTCCGTCAGCCGGGTAACGGCGCCGCTGAGCGGGATTGTCACGGAGATCGACGCCGTTCAGGGCGAAGCGGTCTCGGCCGGTCGGCCGTTGTTAAAGGTCCGGCTCACGCACGAGGAACTTGTCCAAGCCCAGGCCGATCTGCTGCGTTCGCTCAGCGAATTGGACGTCGTCAATCGCGAGTTGAAGCGCATCGAACCGCTGGCCAGAGACGCCCTGATTCCCAAGAAGACGTATCTGGAGCGTCAGTACGAGCAACACAAACTGGAAGCGGTCGTCGCCGCCGGGCGGCAGGCACTCTCGCTGCACGGTCTCACCGAGGAACAGGTGGATGAGATCGTTTCTGAGCGTACGCTGTTCAAGGAACTGACGGTCGTCGCGCCGTCGTCGCCCGCGGCGAGCGGACAGAGCGACTGCCGCATGCTGCAGGTCCAGAAGCTGGCGGTCGAACGGGGACAGCATGTCACGGCCGGCGACCTGCTCTGCGTGCTCACGGATCATGCCGAGCTGTACATTGAAGGAACCGCCTTCGAACAAGACGTGCGGCAAGTGGACCGGGCCGTACGGGAGAACGCGGCGGTCACGGCGGTGCTCAATGGCGGGGACGATGCCCCGCAGTTCCTTTCGGGCCTTTCCATCCTGTACGTTGCGGACACGGTCGATCCCGAATCGCGAGCGTTCCACTTCTACGTTCGTCTGCCGAACGAACTGACGCGAGACTCGGGCGACGCAGAGGGGCGGCGCTTCATCAGTTGGCGGTTCAAGCCGGGGCAACGCCTGAAGCTGCAGGTGCCGGTGGAAAGCTGGCCCGGGAGCATCGTGCTGCCGACCGACGCCGTGGTGCAGGACGGGCCGGAATCGTTTGTGTTCCAACGTTACGGCGACCATTTTGATCGGCGGCCGGTGCGCGTCGAGTACCGGGATCCGTATGCCGTTGTGATCGCCAATGACGGCGCCTTGCAACTCGGCGACCTGGTGGCCGCTTCGGGCGCCGAGCAACTGCAACTGGCGCTCAAGAACAAGTCAGGCGGCGCCATCGATCCGCACGCGGGCCATAACCACTAAACGCCAACAAACATCGCAATGGCTTTCGGGACTGCCTGATGCTCAACGCCGTCATTCGCTTCTCGCTCCGTTACCGGCTCGTGACGATTGCCATCGCGCTCGTCGTGCTGAGCTATGGCGGCTATGAACTGTACCAACTTCCGATCGACGTCTTTCCAGATCTGAATCGGCCTCGCGTGACTGTAATCACCGAGGCCACGGCGCTCGCGCCCGAAGAGGTAGAGACGCTTGTCACCTTCCCGCTCGAGTCGGTCCTCAACGGCGCTACTGGCGTGCAGGCGGTGCGCAGCTCGTCCGGCATTGGGCTTTCCATCATCTACGTGGAATTCGCCTGGGGCACGAACATCTACGTCGACCGGCAGATTGTAGCCGAAAAGCTCGCGCTGGCCGCAGATCGCTTGCCCAAGGGGATTCGTCCGCAACTGGCCCCCATGTCGTCCATCATGGGGCAGATCATGCAGATCGGCATGTACAGCGAAGGCGGCAAGACCGATCCGATCGAAGTCCGCACGCTGGCGGATTGGGTTGTGCGACAGCGGCTGCTGACCATTCCCGGCGTGGCGCAGGTGATTACCATGGGCGGCGGACGCAAGCAGTACCAGGTGCGAGTCGATCCCGAGGCGCTGCGCACTTACGATGTCACGTTGGACGAAGTGGAGCAGGCGGTTGCACACAGCAACGCCAATGCGACTGGCGGCTATCTCGATATGGGCGCCTCGGAATTCCTGGTTCGTTCGCTTGGCCGCGTCCATACCATTGCCGATCTGAACCGAGTGGTGGTCAAACCCGACCCGGAACGTCCGGTACTGTTGCACCAGGTGGCGCGCGTCGTCGAGGCGGCGCAGATCAAACGGGGCGACGCGGCGGTCAACGGCCAGCCGGCGGTGATGCTCACCATCTCCAAGCAGCCGGGCGCCGACACGCGCAAACTCACGCAAGACATCACCAAGGCGATCGAGGGCCTGCGGGCCTCGCTGCCCGACGACATTCGCCTCAATCCGAAAGTCTATCAGCAGAAGGAATTCATCGACGTCAGCATCCAGAACGTGATCGAAGCGCTGCGCGACGGGGGAATCCTGGTCGTCGTGATCCTGTTTCTGTTTCTGCTGAACTTCCGCACCACCTTCATTACGCTGACCGCCATTCCGCTCTCCATCGTGGTGACGGGGCTGGTCTTCAAATGGTTCGGCATGTCGATCAACACCATGACGCTCGGCGGGCTGGCCGTGGCGATCGGCGAGCTCGTTGACGACGCCATTGTCGACGTCGAGAACATCTTCCGCCGGCTGCGCGAGAACCAGTCGGCCGCGCAGCCGAGATCGGCGCTGCGCGTCGTCTACGAGGCCAGCAGCGAGGTGCGCAACTCGATTGTCTTCAGCACCATCCTCGTAGTGCTGGTGTTCGTGCCGTTGTTTGCACTGGGCGGCATGGAAGGGCGATTGTTCACGCCGCTGGGCGTGGCCTATATCGTGTCGATCCTCGCCTCGCTGGCCGTTTCTTTGACGGTGACGCCGGTCCTTTGCTACTGGCTGCTCCCCCGCGCCAAACTGATGGCTCACACGAAGGACGGCTGGATCCTGCGGGTACTGAAGCGAGTGGCCGGAGCGGCGATCCGTGTCAGCGTCAGGCATCCGCGGCCAATCCTGGCCTCCGTGTTGGTGGCGGTGATTGCCAGCCTGTACGCCGTCACGCAACTCGGCCGGGACTTCTTGCCGCCGTTCAATGAAGGGACCGTGCAGGTCAACGTCTTCCTGCCGCCCGGCACTTCGCTGGCTGCATCGGACCGGATCGCCGGAATGGTCGACGACCGGCTGCTGAAGATCGAGGGCGTAACGGCCGTAGGTCGGCGCACGGGACGCGCGGAGCTGGATGAACATGCCGAAGGTGTGAACGTTTCGGAAATCATCATCAGCTTTGATCCCGAATCGGGCCGCAGCCGCGAAGAAATCCTCGACGACATTCGCACGCAGCTTGCCGAGGTGCCGGGCATCGTGTCTTCGGCGGAGCAGCCGCTGCAGCATCTGATCTCGCACATGCTTTCCGGCGTCAAGGCGCAGGTGGGCATCAAGCTGTACGGCAATGAGTTTCCGGTGCTGCGCGAGACGGCCGAAAAGATGAAGCGAGAGATGCAAGGCATTCCCGGCGTCACTGATTTGCTGGTCGAGCAGCAGGTGGAAATTCCGCAGCTTCAAGTCAGATTGGACCGCGATCAGTTGGCATATCACGGCTTGCGCACCGACGACGTCAATGAATTCATTGAAACGGCCATGTATGGCCGCGTGGTGTCGGAAGTGGTGCTCGGTCAGCGGAAATTCGACTTGCTGGTGCGGCTCGACGAACCGTTTCGCAAGGATCCGGGGGAGCTGAAGCGACTCTGGTTGAAGCTGCCAGCGGGCGGGCTGATTCCCTTGTCTTCCGTCGCCGAGATCGTCCACGGCAGCGGCCCGAACACGATCAATCGAGAGAACGTGCGGCGCCGGATCGTGGTGCAGTGCAATACTGCGGGGCGCGATTTGGGCGGGGTCGTGGCCGATATTCAACAGCGGCTGGCCCCGATCGAGGCCTCGCTGCCGACCGGTTATTTCATCGAATACGGCGGACAGTTCGAAAGCCAGCAGACCGCGACGCGGATGATTGGTTTTCTCAGCCTGGGCTCGCTGGCCTGCATGTTCCTGGTGCTCTACACGCTGTTTCGCTCCGTGAACCTGGCCCTGCAGGTGCTGTCCGCGCTGCCTATGGCGGCCATCGGCGCCGTTGCCGCGCTGCTGTTGACGCACCAGTCGCTTACGGTGGCCAGCATGGTCGGCTTCATTTCGCTCTCGGGCATCGCTTCGCGAAACGGCATTTTGCTCATTGCCCACTACCTGCACCTGGTGCGACACGAGGGCGAGACGTTCTCGCCGGAGATGATCGAGCGGGCCGGCAAGGAGCGGTTGGCGCCCATGCTGATGACCGCGCTGACGGCGGGTATTGCCCTCATCCCGCTGGTGTTAGCGTCTGGCGAGCCGGGCAAAGAAATCCTCTATCCCGTCGCGACCGTTATTCTAGGCGGACTGGTCAGTTCCACGCTGCTCGATTTCTTCGTCCATCCGGCCCTGTTCTGGTGCTTCGGCCGCAAGGCGGCCGAACGCCGCGACGAGGACGACGAAGCCGAATCGCTTGAGGACGTTCCGCCCAGGCCTGCGGGCGAGAGGGTGCGACGCCTGCAATCCAAGGCGAGGGCGACCGTTTGATTTCGACTGTGTGACTTTGACTGCGGCGCACGAAAGCCCTCGCGCCGCGCAGTAAGACCTAAGTTTGTTGTGTCAGTATTCCTGAACTGTAACCCTGGAAGGAGTCTTCTATGCGACATTCTCTGCAAGCAATCTTGTTTCCTTTGGGCGTAGCCGGCGTACTGGCGGCAGTTGGCTGCGGCGAAACACAGCCGGCAAAACCCGCAGCCACCGCGGGCGCGGACGAGCATGAACATGACGAGCACGGCGAACATGAAGACCACGACGAGCACGCCGGTCACGATCACGCCGAAATGGGGCCGCATGGCGGCGGCCTGATCGAGTTGGGCGAGGAGGAGTATCACGCCGAACTGCTGCACGACGAGAAAAATCACGCCGTCACGATTTACGTGTTGGACTCGAAGGCGGAGAACACGGTCCCGATCAAAGCCCAGCAAGTGACCATCGAAATCAAGGCCGGCGACGAGCAACACGAATTCCCGCTGGCGCCCGTTTATCTCGACGAGGACGACAAGTCGCAGTCGTTCTGCTTTGAAGCGGTCGACGAGGAGCTATCTCATGTCCTGGACGAGAAAGGCGCCGCGGCGAAGTTGAAGATCGACATTAATGGGAAGAAGTTCACCGGCGCGATCGAGCATCATCACGAACATGGGCACGACCACGACCATGATCACGATCATGCCCACGACCCGAAGCATGACCATAAGCACTCAGACGATGATGCGGACCACGATCATGATAAGAGCAAGAAGTAACACGCGGGCTTCTTGCCTATGTGTGTGAGGCCATGCGGCAGGAGCTGTGCATGACGGGCCGCCGACGTCAGGTCGGCCATGTCGCGTCGAACAAGAGGCGGAACGGCACGCAGCCAAGCGGACCGTTCCGCCTCTCCCGACAAACGCCTGTGGGCAGCTTGCGTTGCCGGACGACGAACGAAAGGATTCACCATGACGGAGAGATTCGCCGGCGGCGCACTGCTGACGTTGCTGCTCGCCTGGGCGCCGCAAACCGCCTGTGCGCAGACGCTACTCAAAGTCGTCGATGATGTAATCGCCATTACGGCGAAGGGCGGCAGCAAGAAGGAAAAGGCCCGCGCGCACCAGCACCTGGCCGGCGCCGGCGAGTCCGCCATGCCCGCCGGGCCTGGCGCCGATTATCCCCGACTTGGCGAGCGCAGCTACGCCCCAACTCGTTCGGTGATATCCGCCGCGGCGGGCGAGCCCGGTCAGGTTTTCCCGGGAGCGTCGGCGCCGCATATTGTCGCCCAATCGAGCCGGCGGCGCGAAGCGGCGCCGATCTACGGCCCCCTGGAGCTTCCGAGTCAGGAGGATGAAGGGCCGCCGAACGGTCTTACGCTCGACGCCGCAATCGACAGGCTCGTACAGACGAACTACGAGCTGCGCACGAAGTTTCAGGAGATTCCCAAAGCGCAAGCGGATATTCTATCCGCCGGGTTGCGGCTCAATCCGTTCTTGTTCGCCAGCACGGACGGTATTCCTTACAACAGCTATTCGCCGCAACGACCGGGCGCCGTCAACTACGAGGCCACCATCGCTCAGCCGGTTGATTTAAACCAGAAACGAAAAATCCGAGTTCGCATGGCGCGACAAGCCCGGCACGTGCTCGAGGCGCAGTACCAGGATGCCGTGCGGGAAAAGATCGACCAGCTCTACACGGCGTATATTGACGTATTGGAAGCTCGCGAGGGACTGCGGGCCGCGCGAACCGGAATGGTCAACCTTGAGGAGGTTGTCGAGGTGACGCGCACTCTGGCTCAAAAGGGGCAGGCGCCGAAGACGGAGCTCAACCGCGCGAAGCTTCAAAAGTATAACGCCCAGACGGCGCTCAGTGCAGCCGAGCTGGCCCTGGCCCAGGCCACGCGGGACCTGGCCACCATGCTGGCCATTCCGCCGCAGTATGCCGACTCGCTCGTGTTGCGGGGCACGCTGCACGATCCGCTGGACGCCGTCCCTGATCTGAACGAGATGATTCCGCTCGCCTTGCGCGTCCGGCCGGATCTGGCGGCCTATCGGCTGGGAGTCGGACGCGCACGCACGTCGCTGGAACTTGCCAAGGCGGAACGGTTCGACGACGTGTTTTTGTTCTACACGCCATTCAATATCGCCAATAATGCGCCGACGGGCGGTCAAAACGCCACCTCCTGGGGCTTGGGGACGCTGCTTCCCCTTCCGCTTCACAATCGCAATCAGGGCAATATTTCTCGGGCTCAAACGAACGTGGCGCAAACTCGCATCGAGCTGGCCGGCGCCGAGCGGCAGATCGCCAACGAAGTGCAGAAAGCGGCGGCCGAGTACGCCGCCACTCGCAACGTGGTCAAACGCTACGACATGGAGATCCTCGCCACGGCCCGCGAGTTACGAGATGAAAAGCACCGCTTGTTTACACGCGGGGAGGAAGGTCTCAGCGCGTATCTCGAAGCCCAGAAAGAGTACAACGAGGTCGTGCGCCAGTACCTCGAAACCCTGGTTCGTCACCGGCGCAACATGCTGCGGCTCAATACGGCCGTCGGCCAACGCATCACGCCTTGAAGCTTTTCGCTGCTCTAGTCGTCGCCTATGATCTCGTCTTTGGCAACCATCCTGTTGTACGCCCTGCCGGGCGTAGCCATGCTGATCGCAGGCGGAGCGGCGGCGGCATTCTGGAAGACGGGGCCCGTGCTGCGCAGCATGCTTCAGCACTTTGCCGCCGGCATGGTCTTCGCCGTCGTGGCCGTCGAGATGCTGCCGCAGGTTCGGCAGGACGCGAGTCCTCTGTGGATCTCGGTAGGTTTCACGCTAGGCGTGATTGCCATGCTCGGTCTTCGCTGGCTCGGCGGTGAAGACGCAGCAGGCGAGAACGCGAAGGACGGGAATGCAGGCAGAAGCTCCGTGGGGCTGCTTGGGGCCATGACTGTGGATGTGTTTGTCGACGGGCTGTTGCTCGGCGCCGGGTTCGCCGTCGGCGGCAAGGAAGGCTTGCTGCTAGCCAGCGCTCTGGCCGGCGAATTGCTGTGTCTGGGGCTGACCACGTCGGCGACGCTGGTCCAAATGTCGGGCCGGCCGCGTTGGAAGGCGATTGCCACGACCGCAGCCATCGCGATTCCGTTCCTGATTGGATCCTTGCTGGGCGCCAGTTTGCTCCAAGGCGTAAGCGGTAACGTGTTGGGAGCCGTGTTGTCGTTCGGCTGCGCCGCCTTGCTGTATCTCGTGACGGAAGAACTGCTGGTTGAAGCCCATGAGGCCCCACATACCGCTGTAGCGGCAGCGATGTTCTTTGCCGGATTTCAGTTCTTTCTGATCCTCGGAATGTTTGAGTGAGTGAAC
>DASZUP010000350.1:0-3436 GCA_035547635.1 Pirellulales bacterium | reverse complement strand
GCCAGGCATGTCGTCGCTGCGCGAAGGGAAATAAATCCGGCGGCCGCGCAGCGCGTCGAGGAACTTCGCCCCTTTGTCCACCTGGCGGTAAAGCCCGCGGTTGGCATAGCCGTATTCGCCGATCGAGGCCAAAAGCGTGCCGTTGGAGTCATAAAGCACCTCGCCTTGCTTCCGCAGCAACGCCTCGGCCGCTTCGAGTGAATCGATTTCCGCCGGCTGGCCCAGCCCCAGGCTCAAAGCGTAACGGTAACCGTTCAATCCGATCGGGTCGCGGGTGGGAATGATCCAGACCTGGTGATCAGTCTGCAACTGATCGATCAGTTCCACGGCGGCGGCGACTCCGGCGTGTTCGGTCGAGTGAGCGCCAGCGCTGATGAAGATCGCCGGCAGCTTCTTGCCGCCGGCCCTTACCGCCACGATCGGCGACTGGTCGGGAGCGGCCGTGAGCACGCGCAACCGATGTCCGCGGTTGCGGATCGGATCGAGCACGTCTGCATAGCGGGCGTAGGGGCGCACCGCGAGCGACTGCTTGTTTTCTTCGGCCGACAGCGGCGCGGCCAGCATTCCGCCCAGGCAGCAACCTGCGGCGCCAAGGAACGCGCGACGCGTGGCGGCGCCGGCGAGAAGCGTGTCATCCTGAGGCTCGTGCATGAGAAGATGCCTCAAGCGATTCAAAAACAGGCGCCTTTTGCGATGGTCAACGATCTCCTCACTGGCCGACCTGGCTGGCCAGTTTGTGTACCGACGCGGAGATGCGGTCCTCGATATCGCCCGCCCAACGGAAAGCAGGGCGGCCGTATTCGTACAGGTTAGAGCCCCCTTCGTACCCGCCTTCCTCCCAGACGCGCCGCGAGGGAATATAGGCGATCATATCGTCGGCATACCCGCAAACCCACGTGCCGGAGCCGAACTCGCGTTTGAAGCGCAGCGCATAATCCACTACGGTCTCAGCGCCCATGCCGATCACCAGCATTTCCTTGCCCAGCCGCCAGGCATGTACCGGGTAAGGATAGGATGCGGGAAACTTTACGCCTTGGTCGAGATTCTGCAACATGCGGGCGGCCCAGCGAGCGCGAATGGCGTTCTTGTCCTGCATGGCGGCGTGCAGATCTTCGCGGGAAACGACTTTCAAATATGGCAGATCGACATATTCGAAGGCCGTGCGCAAGCTGGGGGAAACCGGTTTGAGCGGCTGCTTGAGCGTCTGTTCGACGGCATCGGATAGCGTGTGGCCATACCGCTGGCACAACTCGACGCTACGGCGCGGCAGCGGATTTTGATCGCCGCCGCACGTGTTGACGAACATCGCCATGGCGCCAGGATGCTGCTGCTCCAGTTCGAGTTGCGCGAAGCCGGGATAATCGCCACACCACGTGGTAAAACTGAGCGTCGTCGGATGGCAAGCGTAGCCGAACAGCACGGCAGCAAGGCTGCCATCCGGCCGCGTCACGGTCATGACCGGAACGGCGTGGTCGACGGGCCCCTTCAGCGCAACGCCTTGCGCCAGCAGGGCGGGAACTTCCGCCTCGCGATTATTGCGACGGTTGACGGCAAACGTCGCTTTTCCCTGGCCCGTCTGCAACCGTGCTGGCGACAGGTTCGACAGCGCTTCGCCGACCATCGCCACCAGCCGCGTTTGCATCTCGGCGGTGTATTCGTTGACCAACTCGACCTGCCTGGCTTCGACGGGATAGTAATCAACCAGATCGTCGCCCAGGCGCGGACCGCAATGGTTGTGGGAAAAGGTGATCATCACGTCTGCTCGGTGCAAGCCGAACTTCTGCTCGAGCTGTTTGAAGACCGGATCGCTCATCACTTTGGGCACGCCTTGAAAGTCGCTGGTGACGAGCACGACGCGATGGCCCGCTGCGTCTTCCAGCGCCAAGGCTTTCATCCACAAGTCGTGCAACTTGCCGTCGGGCGGGCGTTTCGAACCATAACCGGCGAGCCAGACGCCGCTTTCTGGAGTAATCACCGCCTTCGCCAGCCCCGCTTTCCACTCGGTCTCGGCCGCTTGCAGAGCACGGGCGGACAGGGCCAAGACAAGCGGAAACAGCCACGGCACGCGCTGTAGCAGCAGATACGGCAGCCGCAATGCTCTCGGCCGATTCACTCTGACGTTAACGCACTGAGGAGCGCGACTGCAATTCATGACGGGAGCCTCACGCACTTCGTGGCCTGCGACAATATGGGGCGCACCTGCGACGCCGTCCTAGCATGGCTGGTTTTCGGTCCGATTTCAAACAAACGGCGGGAGATTCCGCTGAGACGCGGAAGCGTGCCGGCCCAGATGCCCCGGGCAATGGCGCACGCTCAGCATCCGTCCCATGCGGAGCGGAGTCTGTGAAGCTTCCGGCCGGCGCCGCGTTGACAATAGAATTCCGGCGAGTTCCGCCGAGTCAACGCAATTTCGCTCAGAGATCTCCGGTGCGAGTGGTCAGCTCGCAGCCCGCCAGGCGAAGATGATCGGTCTGATTGAGAGTCATCAGCTTGATTTGCGTTTCCCACTCGATACGGCTGATCGACCCGTTATAGAGCATGAAAGGATTCAGTTCCGGCGGAATCCTCAATAGCGCTTTGAACGCGCCGGCCAGCACTCCGCCATGAGCCACCACCGCGACGTGCTTGTGCCCCGAGTTGCGGATGTCTTCTAACGCCGCCTCGGCGCGGCGCATCAGTTCCTTGCGGCTCTCTCCGCCGGGGATGCGAAAGTCGGGATCGCCCGAGCGCCAGCGAGCCGTTTCTTCCGGGTGGACGTCGCCAATCTCGCAAGCCAGCAGGCCCTGGAAAATGCCGATGTTGATTTCCTGCAGTCGGTCATCGACGTTCACCGGCAGTTGGAGCGCGTCGGCAAGGGGCTGAGCCGTGGCGACGGCGCGAACCAGCGGACTCGCATAGATGGCGTCGATCGGCTCCTGGGATAAAGCCGCCGCCAACGCTTGCGCGTGACGCTCGCCTAGCGCAGAAAGCCTGGGCGCGTCCGACTGTCCCTGCAAACGCCGCTCGACGTTGTAGGTGCTCTCGCCGTGCCGCACGCAGTACAAGATCATGGTAGTTCCTTGTGGGCGCCGTCCGTCGCGGCTTAGCTGAACATACTGCTGCGGCCCTGAGCTTCGAAGGCGCCGATGAAATGTTCGATCCGCGGGCGCCGCGAGCCGCCGGGCCAGGTGACCGCCACAATATCGAAACGGACGGGATATTCCAACAGCCCGTGTTGCTTGAGATACGCGACGGCCAACCGCGTCAAACGTCGCTGTTTCTCCTGATCGACTGCCTCGACCGGATGCCCGGCATCTTGTGACTGACGCGTTTTGACCTCGACGAATACGACCGTCCGGCCGTCAACCGCTACCAGGTCGATCTCGCCCAGGGAACTGCGACTTCCGCGGGCGACAAGCTTATACCCCAGGCGTTTGAGATGACGGGCCGCTGCGTC
>DASZUP010000349.1:0-7019 GCA_035547635.1 Pirellulales bacterium | reverse complement strand
GAAAGATGGGGCGCGAGCGGCTGCTCCAGTTTCTCCCGCAGTACGAGCTGTGGGATGAACTGATCGCGCTGTGCCACGCGCCGTACCTGGAGCCGACCAATAACGAAGACGACCAGGTCAAGCGTTTGCGGGCCTTGGGCGCCGCCTATCTGGCCAAGGGGAACGTGGAGCATGGGCGGGCGCAGATTATCACGCTGAGCGAAATGCTGAACAAACGCAAGGCCGAGCAGGAGGCGGCCGGCAAGGAGGCGGAAGCCAAAGCCCGCGAACAGAAAAAGACGGATGAGCAGATTGCGAAAGCCAGGCAAGGCGCCGCCGGCCGTTTCGATCGGCGGATCAAGAATATCGAGTCGGCGTTGAACGAACTGCAAGGGCGTTGGGCGCTGGCGGCTAACGACCATGCGGCGGCGCTGGAACATTTTGCCAAGGCCGAAGGCATGGGCAAAGAGGCTCTTTCGCGAGCTTACCTGGAAGCCGGCGACAAAGCCAAGGCCGAGCAAACCGCGCGCGAGGCGGTCGAACAGGGCGTCAACCGCGTCTATCCGTTGGCGAACCAGGTGGAAGTGCTGCATCAGCTCGGCAAGACTGCGGAAGCCACCGAGGCTTTTAAGAAATTGCAGGGCATTTCCGGTTCTATTGACATGGCGGCGCCCATCTTCCAGCGTTTGACGGCCTTGGCGCCCAAGCTGGGGCTGCCGAGCGACTGGCGTCAGCCGTTCAAGCCGGCCGATGACGTCGGCGTGCGGCCCGAACTCGATCAGCTTGGACCTTTCCGCTGGTCGCCGTCGCCCGCGGCGGAATGGAGCCTGGCCGACGCAACCGGAAAACCGATGTCGCTGACGCAGTTTCGCGGCAAGCCGGTGGTGGTGATCTTTTATTTGGGCTTCGGCTGCCTGCACTGCGTCGAACAACTGCACGCCTTCGCGCCGATGTACAAAGAGTACGCCGATGCGGGCATTGCCGTGATTGCGATCAGCTCGGAAACGCCCGAACTATTGAAAGAAGGCCTGGCCAAGCGAGAACGCAACGGCGAGCCGGCGTTGCCGATTCCCTTGCTGACTGACGACAAGTTGGCGGTGTTCAAAGCGTATCGCTGCTTCGACGACTTCGAGAATCTCGCGCTGCACGGCACGTTCTTGATTGACGGCGAAGGACAGGTCCGTTGGCAGGACATCAGCTATGATCCGTTCACCGACGCCAAGTTCCTATTGGGCGAGGCGAAGCGGTTGCTGCACGGCAAGTAGCATGCTCGATACGTCCATTCAAATGCTCTATGAGTCGGGTCCTTGCCTTGCGGTGTTGAAGCCTGCCGGGCTGGCCACGCAGGCGCCGCCGGGCATCGACAGTATGGAGGTGCGCATCAAGGCCGCCTTGGCCCAAGAGCGGCCTGAGCATGAGTCGATCTACCTGGCCGTGCCGCACCGGCTCGACCGTCCGGTCTCGGGCGCCATGGTATTCGCCACCAAACGCCGCGCGGCTCACAAGATCTCGCAGCAATTTGAGCGGCGCGAGGTGAAGAAGATCTACTGGGCCTGCGTCGAGGGCGAGGTCTCGCCGGCCGAAGGCACATGGACTGATTACATGCGCAAAGTCTACGGTCATCCGAAAGCGGAGATTGTGCCGGCCGATCATCCGGAAGGGCGAATCGCCATTCTGCACTATCGCACGCTGGGCTCGACCGCCTGGGGTTCCTGGCTGGAGATTGAATTGGAAACCGGCCGCACGCACCAGATTCGCATTCAGGCCGCTTCGCGAGGGCATCAGGTGTTAGGCGACGCTTTCTACGGCGGCAGCGTGCCGTTTGGCGTGCAGCATGCCGACGAGCGGTTGCGCGCCATCGCCTTGCACGGGCGGATCTTGTCCTTTCGCGATCCGACCACGAAGGAGGTCGTGAACGTCGAGGCGCCGCTTTCCGACGACTGGCTGCCGCTTGGGCTGGAAGAAGGACGGTAGGAGGTAAGAGAGAGCAGGGAGCAGGGAAGAAGCGAGGGGTGAAATTCTTTCCGAATTCCGAATTCCGACTTCCGAATTCGCGCCCCTCAGCGCATGCCGAGCTTGACGACATCGAGGCTCAACAGAAAGTCCAACAGCCAGGGATGGGTCCAAGGGTTCCAGGTCGGATAAGTGACGGAGAGGACCGAGGCGCCGAGCAGCAGATAGCCGAGGCCGCGAGACCAGCCGCGCGTCGATGCGGCGTCGGCGGCGGGCAGCATGGCGGTCAGCCATAAGGGCGCGAACCAGAAGACCCAGCGAAACCCGCTGTTCATGCCGCCGTAATTGCGGTCTTCCAGCGGACGCATCAGGTAGAACGCAAGGCAAACCGCCGAGACGGAGCCGATCAGCAGGCCTAAGGCGCGCCAATCCGGCTCGCGCCGAAAGCAAAGCATGACAGCGCCAACGACGGCGAACAGCCAGACCGGCGTAAGCGAGAAGATGCCGTGATGGCCGACAAGCACGTGCAGCGCATAGGTAGCTCGGTCGGGCTCGCCCTGATCGATCGCGCTGCGCTTTTCGAGACTGGACCAGTAGCTGTCGCGGACCTTGCCATCGCGGATGAACTGATAGTCGTACCAGTTGCCGCCGGGCTTATCGGCGCTGCGGTGCGCGTAGGCCGGCTGCCAGGAATGATGCGCCAGGTAGTTTGTGCCCATCGAAGCGGCGGCCACCAGCAGCGCCGCAGGCAGATAGGCCAACAGCGTTCCTCGTGGCGATTTCCACAGCAGGCCGACGGTGACGGCGGCGAAAAACGCGAGAGCAGGCAATTCGTTGGCCGCGGTAAACGCGGCAAACAGCCCGGCCAGCGCATGCCAGCGCAGCCGCGTCTCATCGCCATACCAGATAACCAGCGCAGCATGCAGCGCGATGGCTGCGCTGACCGCGGCGATCAGGTGATTGTTGATCGAGACGGAGAACGTACTCAAGAACGTGGCGAACGTCGCGCAGCCGAAGACGAACAAGCGGCCCCAATCGGTCAGGCCGAAACGCTCCACGAGTTTCGACAGGACCACAAAGTAAATCAACATCGGTACGACGTTGATGGTCAGAATCATCGCCCGCCCGATCGCGTAAGGATGCTCGCCGAGCGTGGCGCCGGTGGCCTTGTGGATCAACCAGTATTCGCCGGCCATGATGGTCGGCAACAAGGTGGGCTTGCTCGAGTAGAGATGGCCTTCCTCGGGCGCGGGCGCCGCGTTGCCGAGTTCGTCATGCTTGACCATGTCGATCGTGTCCCAGTTGGGCTGCTTCACGATCTCGTCAATGGCGTACGTGCCGTGTTCGACCAGCGCCCGCACGGTACACCAGCGGCTGCGGTCGTTGCCGCTCAGGAAAGGACGCTGCTTTTGCCAGTCGGAGCGTCCTTTGTCTTTGAGAAACTTTTCCAGCCGCACGGTATCGACTGCGTTGACGGCCAACACGCGCCCTGCCATGCCGCCGATGCTGATGGCGATCAAGATCCAGTAGACGCTGCGGCGCAAGTCGCGGCGGATGTCGTCAGGCGGAGTGCTCATGCTGATCCTGGTCGGCGTGGCGGCCGTGTTCGTGCGGGGGCGTTTCTTCGGCGATGGAGTACGTGTCGCTGTCGCGGCCCTGATAGGCGATGATCAACTCGGCCAGAAAGCCAATCGACATCAACTGTCCGCCCAACAGCAAGGCGCCGACGGAATAGATCAGCGCGGGACGCTGGTGCAGCGGCTTCAGTTCCAGACCGGGATTTATCTGTCCCACAAGCCAATAGATGGACAAGTAAACCAGGCCGGCGATGCCCAGCATGAAGAAGCCCAGGCCGAAGGCGCCTAAGGCGTGTTGCGGCCGTTGGCCGAACCCGGTCAGGAACTTGACGGTCAGCAGATCGAGAAAGCCCTTGATGAACCGCCGCACGCCATATTTGGAATGCCCGAATTTTCGCGGCCGATGCTGGATGGCGATTTCGCCGACGCGAAAGCCGCGCGCATCGGCCAGCACCGGCACAAAGCGGTGCAACTCGCCGTACAGCCGCACCTCGCGAAAGATCTCGCGCCGGTAACACTTCATGCCGCAGTTGTGGTCGTGCAGATGAACGCCGGTGAGCCGGCTCACCATCCAATTGAAGACGCGAGAAGGCCAGACTTTATGCCAAGGGTCGTGCCGGATCTGTTTCCAGCCGCTGACGACGTCCAGATTCTGAGCCATCGCGGCGAGAAAGCGAGGGATCTCGTGCGGGTCGTCCTGCAGATCGGCGTCGAGCGTCATCACCAGCTCGCCTCGCGCCGCTGCGAAGCCGGCGCTCAAGGCGGCAGCCTTGCCGAAATTGCGGCGGAAGCGGAAGCCGCGCACGCGCGGATCGGCTTCGGCCAGCCGGGCGACGACATCCCACGAGCCGTCGGTGGAACCATCGTCGACAAAAATCAGATCGAGCTGATACCCTTCGTTCCGCGCCACCTCGTCCAATTCCCGGTACAGCGCCTCCAGGCTCTCGACTTCGTTGTAGACCGGAATGACCGTAGAAAGCATGCGAGCCTTTTTAAGGTGGAGTGAGCGACATCAAGCGGGCGGGCGCGCCCCGACGATCAAGGCGTCGACGGTTGGCAATGAACGAAAGTCGGTCCTGACATCCGGCGTCTTCGGCCGGCCGTTCGTCGCGGTCTTTCGTTTTGTTCCTTATACAGCGTGCTCGTCCTCGCTCGACGGAGCAGAAGGCCGGGCCGGCCGCAAAGGATATAGGATACCCGAAATTGCCAGCTCGGCCACCAGGCAGACCAGACGCGACAAGACGGCCGAAACGAGCGCTCCCTCCTCGCCGAACCACGGGGCCAGCAATTCCAGGAGCACTCCTTCTCGAACCACGAGCCCGCCTGGGATGAACGATAAAAACCCGGCCGCTGTAGCGATGGCAATCGTCGCGATACATACGGCGACCTGATCGATTACGCCAAGTTCGCTGTCATAGCCGCCGGCCTGAAGCGTGGCCCACAGGCTGAGACCCTGCAGCAGCCACGACCAGGGCAGCATCAGCCAGGCCAGGCCAAGCAAGCGATAATCGAGTCGAGCCGCTTGCTCGGCGACGGCAGGATTCAAGCGGCCGACACGGGTGAATTGCACCATCCGTCGAAAGACCGGCGGTAGCGTCGGTACGCCAATCACGCAGGCCATGCCGAAAGAAATCAGGATCAGCCAGGCATGTTGAGAGAAACGCAACGCCAGGATCAACGCGGCCAGGCAGGAGCCTAAAGCCAAGGTTGACAACGTTTCGTAGAACACGCCCAACGTCGCCGCGGTGGCGCTGGTGGAGCTGCCGCGAAGCAGCCCGGCCCGGATCAGGATCACCGTCGCCTTGCCGGGCACGTATTTGCCCAAGTGGCCGATCAGGTAAGCCCGCAAAGCCTGGAACCAGGGCGGCTTGGGCCCTAACTCGGCCAGGGTTTCCTGCCAGAACCAGCCCGGAAAGACCTGACCGGCCGCGTATAGCAAGGCGGCGGCCAGCAGCCAGGCCGGCTTCAGCGCCGCGGGGCTCCAATGCCGCTCGCGCAAGTCCTCCCAGGCGGACAACGCCGTGCGGTGCAGGAACCAGGCGATGGCCGCCACCAAGGCCAGCTTGGCCAAGGCGATCAGCCGTTTTTTTCCGGAGCTGGAGGGCTGGGGATCAGGCATGAGCAAGAATCAGGCGGCGGCGGGCGAATACACAAACGGCCATTGTGCCGCTGGAACCGCCGCCGTACAACGGGGGCTTCTTATCTCTCGCTCGACGGAGTCGGCGTATGTCTCGCATGGTCTCTTTGATCACGCTCGCGGCCATCTTGGTGGCGATTGCGGCGCTGTTCCTGCGCGTGATGGCCAGTTTTCTGCTGCCGCTGTTTCTTTCGGTGCTGCTGGTGGTCGTATTCCGACCGCTGCATCTCTGGTTTGTCGGCCGTTGCGGCTCGCGGCCCAGGCTGGCCGCCGGGTTGACGACCCTGGCGATTCTGGCAATCGTGCTGCTGCCCATGTTTCTCGTGTTGTTGCAGGCCGGGTTCGAAGCGAAAACGCTCGTCGGCGATTGGGACTCTCAAGCCGTCAAGCAAAAGATTTCGGCCATGCGGGAAAAAATCGGTCTCGAATTGCCGCCGGCCGATGTCCAAGAACGCATGGACCAGATGCGTGAGCTGCTACGCGCTCCGCCGGGCGGCGTGGATGCTGACGAGATCGCCAGGCGTCGGCAAGCACTGCTCAAAACGGCGCATCTGCTCGAAGTAGATCTGGCTCAGGCTGTGCCCGCCGGAGAGACCGAACCGGCAAGCTGGGTCACCAATCGCAACGCCACGCAGGTGCGCGTACACGCTGAAACGCTGAACCAGACCGTCCACGAACTGGAAGAAACGCCTTTCGACAGCGACGATTTTCCCGCCGCAGTCAGCGCCGTGTATGCGGCGCTCGACGCGCTGCAAGCCGATCTGTTGGGCGGTTCGTTCAAGGCCTGGCTGAAACGCCAGGCGAATCCGAGTTCGGAACAGCTTGCTGCGCTGCGTTTGAAGGTTCAGGAATTCGCCGATTCGCTGGCTCGCGGCGGCGTGCAGTACGCCGGCGGCGTGCTGGCTGACTTGCTGGTCGGACTCGGCGTGCTGGTGATCTCGCTGTATTACTTTCTGGCCGACGGGCCGGCGATGATCAAGGCCGTCATGCGGCTGTCTCCGCTTGATGACCGTTACGAAGATCAGTTGCTGAAAGAGTTCGTCACCATCAGCCGCGCCGTGGTGGTCGCCACGCTGCTATCGGCCCTGGTACAAGGGCTGCTCGCCGGAGTCGGGTACTTCTTCGCCGGTCATGCGCTGTGCGACTCCCTCCGCCGAGCGCAGGATGATGGCCCGTACGGCGACCCACCGGTAACCGTTGACGTGCTTAAGCCGGTGTTCGTGCTCGAAGTGCGTTGCATCGGACGCCAGAACTGCATCGAGAGCATTCAGCAACCGGACCCGGTCTTTGGCATGCACCAGTTCCAGCCACTGGTCGCGATCCGCTGGGCCCGCTTCTCCCTGCCGGCCGAGCATCTCCAGCCAACGGGGCGA
>DASZUP010000348.1:0-2858 GCA_035547635.1 Pirellulales bacterium | reverse complement strand
ACCATCGCCATCGGCGAATCGAAGCAAGGCGATACGGGCAAGACCTCTGGGTTTCAATCGGCAGCTCCGTACTACGGGCCGTTCTGGGGAGCAGGGGCGCACACCTGCTGCCACGGCTACGTGCCTCTGAACGGCGTCACGTTTGCCATCAACTACGACTATGGTCACGACAATACGAACAGACAATACGCTTGGGGATTCGGCTCGTACCATCCGGGCGGCGCGCAGTTCGTTTACTGCGACGGGTCGAGCCGCTTTCTCTCCGACAACATCGATTACATCAACGTCTTTCAGTGGCTGAATCGCGTGGCCGACCGGCATAGTGTTGGCGACTATTGAGTTCGTTTTGGGCGACCGATCCCGCACTGCTTTGTATTTCGCCGACACCCTGTTTTTGTCATGGATTTGCTGAACATGCCGATTATCGCGCCTCGCTACGCCGCACCGCGTTGCACTCCGCCGTTGTTCCTGCTCGCATTCGCCTTCGCAGGCTGCAACAGCAACGCAGATGCCCCCGTCCTGCAACCTGTGACCGGCATGGTGATGCTCGACGGCAAGCCGCTTGCTGACGCCACCGTGACTTTCTATGCAACGGGGCCAGCCGCTCCGGGATATTCGGCGAGCCTCGGCAAGACCGACGCAGCCGGCAAATACGAGCTTGTTTCGAAGGGAACGCCCGGCGCCGTTCCGGGCGCCTTCAAGGTCACCATCAGCCGGATCGTGGCGGCCAATGGCGCAACGGTCAAGCCCGAAGAAGGCATGGACTTGCACCAACTCTCCCGGCAAGGGTTGGCCAAGGAAAGCGTGCCGAACAAGTATGCGACGCTTGACCAGACCGAATTGACCGTGACGGTCGAAGGCGGCAAAAGCGACGGCTACGATTTCGACTTGAAAAGCTCCTGACGGCCTCGCCCCGTCTCAGGCTGTCGTTCGTGCGGCGCGCCGGTCGCACGAGAGCTATTTGACTTCCAGCATCCGCTCCAGCGCGACAAGCGACCAGTGCGTCGTCTCGTCGTCGACGCGAATGACGTTGACAGGCGTGCCGGCGGCCAGGTTGTCCAGGCTCCAGCAAAGATGCGCCAGGTCGATGCGGTACATCGTGGCGCACATGCAGACCACCGGCGAAAGGAAGTGGATCTCCTGCTCCGGGTGTTCCTGCTTCAAGCGGTGCACCAGGTGCAGTTCGGTGCCGATGGCCCACCTGGCGCCGGCCGGCGCCGATTCAACTTCGCGAATGATCTTGCCGGTCGAGCCGTAGACGTCGGCCTTGGCGACGACCTCGCGCGTGCATTCCGGATGCACCAGGACCTTGATGCCCGGGTACTTGGAGCGGAACTGATCAACGTGCTCCGGCCGGAACATCGCGTGTACGCTGCAGTGCCCCTGCCACAATAAGACCTTGCTGCGGAGCAAATCGTCGGCCGTATTGCCGCCGAGTTCGTCGGCAAACGGGTTCCAGACCGGCATCTGATCCAGCGGAACGCCCATGGCGAAGGCCGTGTTGCGGCCCAAGTGCTGATCCGGGAAGAACAACACGCGGCTAGTCCGCTTGAAGGCCCACTCGAGCACCGCCGCCGCATTGCTCGATGTGCAGACGATGCCGCCGTGCCGTCCGCAAAACGCCTTCAGGCTGGCGGCCGAGTTGATGTAGGTGACCGGCGTGATGTCCTCGGTATCGAGCACTTCGCCCAGTTCGTCCCAGCAGCTTTCCACCTGTTCGATCGCGGCCAGGTCGGCCATCGAGCAGCCGGCGGCCATGTCGGGCAGCACCACGGTGACCCGCTGGCCTTCGCGTTCGGCGAGCCGCTCGGGCCGGTTGGCCAGGATGTCGGCCGTTTCGGCCATGAAGTGAACGCCGCAAAAAGCGATTGCCCGGCAATCGCCGCTCTTGGCGGCCATCTGGCTGAGCTGGTAGCTATCGCCGCGCAGGTCGGAGTGGGCGATGACTTCGTCCTGCTGGTAATGGTGGCCGAGGATCAACAGCCGCGAGCCCATCTCGGCCCGCACGGCTTCGATTCGCGCGGCGAGCGTTTCATTGTCCAGAGACTTGTAAGGCGCCAGTTCGAAAGCAGCGGTTGGACCTTGGTCTGTCAGGGTGCTCATCAAATGGTGTGTCCTTGCCCGTTGGAACTTCGCTTTGCGACAACCGGCCGGAAGGCCCGACAGGAGTACTTCGCCCATGGCGGGCCAATATCATTGTCAGCCGCAAAGGAATGCATCATGCGTGTGTTTCACGCAAAGCGGTGTAGGAGATAAGTTGTTATCACTTGGTTGGTTGCGCTGCGAGCTGCGGCGCACGCTTCAACGTCTGCCCGGGTGGGGTTCGTAGGGCGAAGCGTCGCCTGCGGAGAACATTCGCAATGGCGATCAGTCCGCTGTTGACTAAGTATACCCCCTGCACGGAGCGGGGATAAGTGGCAGTTGGCGGGCGATTAGCGGGCTTTTTCGCTCTTGGCCAACTCACGGATCTCCGCCGCGTTCAAGGTCCGCTCGTAGATCCGCACGTCACGCAGCTTGCCGCGTAGATAGTCGTTGGCTCCGAAGCCGATGCGCAGCGGCTGCTCGCTGGCCAGATCGTAGTCGGTTGCCTTGAAGGGGGCGCTCTCGGCGACGCGGGCGCCATTGACGTACAACTGCAGGCGGTCTCCCGATTTGATCGCCGCGACATGCTGCCAGCCGCTCGGCAACTCGTCGTCGTGCATGGCGCTGACGCCAGCCTGGTAAGAAAAGATCTTGCCGGATGGAAGCGTGCTGAAGAACAATCGCCCCTGGAATTCCGCAGCCGTCCAAGCGCGGCGATAGGTCACCTCAGGCGTGTTGTCGAGCTGCGCGAGCTTGCGCCACACGCCGTCTCCTTC
>DASZUP010000347.1:0-6434 GCA_035547635.1 Pirellulales bacterium | reverse complement strand
AACAACACGCCGACGAGCAACATCGCAACAGGCAATCGGGCGCGAAAGAATGGGACTCTCGACGGCGGAACGCCTGGTCCGGCTTTCCAGGGCTGGCAAACGACCATTTCAGACCTCGGAACTGATTGACACCGATCATGGAGCCCGCAGATGCGGGCTCAGACGCAATATCGACTCTGGTTGGACGCAGGTCAACTTGCAAGCTTATTCACGGGGTCGAACGCCGCTTGATGTTTAGCGGCTGTGCCGAAACAGGCCGTCGGCGGAGCGGAGGCGCGGAGCTGGCGTGCTTTACGGGCGGCGCCAGGGCGCGCTCCGCACTCAGTCACGCGGCAGGCGGGCCAAGGCGTCTTCCAGCGCCCGAGCATCGGCGGGCTTGATCAGGTGCAAATCAAAGCCGGCTTCCGCCGTGCGGCGACGATCTTCCTGCTGGCCCCAACCGGTCAATGCGACCAGCAGCGTTTCGCGCAGTCCAGGCATCTGACGAATTCGGCGAGCTGCTTCATAGCCGCTCATGCCGGGCATTCCCAAGTCGAGAAAAATCATGTCGGGACGATATTCGGCGGCCGATTCCAGCGCGGCGGCGCCCTCGTGCGCCACGCGCACGTCGTGCCCTTTCAATCGCAACAGCATGGCCAGGCTGAGCGCTGCATCGTGGTTGTCGTCCACCACCAGCAAGCGGCGACCGGAGGAACGTACTTGCGGAGGCGGCGGGCCGCTTGCCTCCTGCTCCAACTCTAATTTCCCACGCTTCAACAGCGGCAGGCGGACGACGAACTCGCTTCCCTGGCCGAGGCCTGGGCTGGAAGCATCGACGCGCCCGTCGTGCATTTCGACCAGGTTTCTCACCAGGGTCAGCCCGATCCCTAAGCCGCCCTGGCCGCGGTAATCTGCATGATCCGCTTGAACGAACAGTTCGAATACCTGCGACAGCATCTCTGGTGCAAGGCCAATGCCGTTATCTCTTATGCTCAATACCGCGTAGTCCTGCTCTCGCCGGGCAGTCAGCCAGATGCAGCCTTGCGGTTCGGTATACTTGGCGGCGTTGGTCAGCAAGTTGCCGACGACCTGAACCAGTCTCACGGGATCGACTTCCAGCAACAGCGAATCGGTCGGCAGCGAAATCTCGAGTCGATGCTCCTGCGATTCGATCAGCGGTTGTACGGTCTCGATCGCGCGGGCGATGATCGTGGCCAGCTCGATGCGTTCTTTGCGCAACTCAATCTTGCCTCGCATTACGCGAGAGACGTCGAGCAGGTCATCGACCAGGCGCACCAGGTGATGGACCTGCCGCTGCATCATCTGGCGAGCTTGCCCCGCGACGGCTGCATCGACCCGGGGAATCTCCAGAATCTGCAACGCATTGCGGATGGGCGCCAGCGGATTCCGAAGTTCGTGCGCCAACGTCGCCAGAAACTCGTCCTTGCGTCGATCGGCTTCTCGCAGCGCCTCCTCGGCCCGATGGCGGGCCGTGACGTCCTCGTGGATCAGCACCACTTCCTGGACGGCGCCGGACGAATCCTTGATCGGGTAGATCACCGCCGATATCCAGCGACGCGGGTCTTCACTCTGAACCGCATCGGGGAGCGTTTCCCGCGGATCATATTCAATGGCGGGAATGCGAGTCGGGAGACCGGCGAAGCCCTGGCGAATATAAGGCAAAATCCCCTTGGCCTCGAGTTGTCGATCTTCCAGCACGTTGTACTGCGCGAGTTGGTCGAAAGGGATATCCCAAAGCTGCTCCCAGGCGCGATTCACTCGCAGGGTTCGACCGTCGGGGGAAAAGATCTGGATGCTCAGCGGGGATTGCTCCATCAAGCTGCGGAAGCGCTCCTCGCTCTGCCGCACGCGCTGTTCCGACGCGCGCCGATCGGTGACGTCTCGCGTCGTTCCGGCGACGGCCTCTACCTCGCCGTTCTCCCCCAGCACGGGGACGAAAATATACTCATAGATGCGACGGCCGAAGGCGCCCGTAAAGGGCACTTCTCCTTTGACCGGCTGCCGGGTCGCGACGACCTGCTCGATTTCCAGGTCGTGCATGGCGGCGTGCCAAGGTTCATAGCCGAGCTCCAAGCAGGTTTTGCCGATGGCCTCTTCCCAAGTGCGCCCCCACAGGGTCAGCAGTCCTTCATTGACATAGGCGAAACGATGATCGAGATCGAAGACATAGACCAGGTCGGGCGTGTTCGACAGGGCGGCTTCGTAAAGTCTGCGCCGACGGTCGGCCTCTCGGCTCTGGACGGCGAGCGCTTCTTCCGCGCGTTTCAGCGAGGTGCGGTCGCGCATGATCTTGGCAAAGCCGCACAGCGCGCCTGCTTCATCGAACAGCGGCGTCGTCACTCCGCTCGACCAGAACCGCGTGCCGTCCTTCCTGACATGCCAGCGATCGTCCTCCCCTCGTCCGGTGGCCAGCGCCTGCTCTCTTTCCTGTCGCGGCACGCCTTGCCGGACGTCGTCGGCAGAGAAAAAGAGCTCGCAAGACCGGCCGATGATTTCCTGCTCGGAGAAACCGAGCAGCCGTTCGCTCCCCTCGCTCCAGGTCTGCACGCGCCCGTCGACGTCAACGACGAAAATGGCATAGTCCTTGACGCTTTTTGCCAGCAGGCGGAAGAGTTTCGACTCGTCGTGCTTGCCCAACTCGGAATCCTGCGGGGGCATTTTGGTACTCAAAGGTTTAGCGGCGGGAAGTCTCGCCGGCTCGGCGCTCGCTTCGACAAGCGCCGCAGTTCGCCTGCGCCGCAGCGAAGCGTGCCGTCGCCTCCCTGGCGAATTCGCCGCGCCAGAGCGGCAAAGTCCTCGACGTGAGAACTTCGTGCGCAAACAACGCAGTCCGGAGCCGGAAGGCGGACGCCAGGGGCGATAAGCAGGCCGGTTCATGGCTTGGCTGGCGCGGTCGAACGGCAACCGCGGATGCGCCGCAGGCTCTGCTGCAATATGAGATTTTTAAAAAACCAGGTCAATATTTCTGAATCATTAATCCATTTGCCGCCATCCCGCATTTACCCCGTGATTTGCGGGTAGGAGAGCACTGATTGTCAAATAGACTGGTTGAAAGGAATGGTCATACTGCAATTTCGATGCAATTCTCTTGTGCTGGCATCCGGCGCCTGCGGGGGCGGCAATTTGGACGGCAAGACGCGTGCGGCTTTTGTGGTCGCCGCCGACTTGTCACGGCGCCCGACGGGGCAAATCAATCGGCTCGGAGATGCGCGATGAACAGTTCTCTTTACAGACTTTCGCCAGAACAAACCCGAGGTTGCCAAACGCCGCGTTTTGCGTTCGTCTTGCTGGTCGTCTTGCTGGCGGCCAGAAACTCGTTTGCCGGCGGGCCGCCTGCCCGATTTGATTTCGAAAGCAGAAGCGAGGCGTATAATTTGAGCCTCGGCGCGGCGCCCAGCGACGAGCCTGCCGCGACGATTGCGGGCAAGCGCTCGCTACTGGTTGATACGCGGCGTCAAGGCTTCGAGTGGTGCGAGTTCTTCCGCACCGATCCGGAAAAAGTTCCGCTGACGCCGGGGGCGACTTATACCGTCCGCTTCAAGTATCGGATCCTCGACCTGGGCGCCGACGACTGTTATCTGTATGCCCTGGTTCGCTCCCGCTCCGGCGGGCAAAAGAGCGTGAAGGGCTGGACGCCGATTCACGCAGCGCAGGGCGCCGAGGGCGAGAAGTCCTTCGAGGTTGCGATCGATGAAAAGACGGACTACGAAGTCTTGATCGGCTTCCACAACCAGGGCCGCTTGGCAATCGACGAGATCACAATCGCCAAACAGCGGCCGGCGCATATCGAGCCGCCGGCAGGCGCCAGGTATGATCCGCAGCAAATCGGCTTCAATACGCAGGCCACGGTCTGGTCGCCGCAGAGCCAGGTGGATCGGCTCTATGACAAGGTTCGCGAAACCGGTTGCGGCTGGGTCCGCGCGACGCTGTTCTGGGACGTGCTCGAACCGATCCAAGGCCAGATCGACTGGTCGAGCGGCGACCGGCTGTTTGAAGCAATCCGCACGCGCGGCTTGAAGTATTGCTGCGTGATCCGTTCGGCGCCGAAATGGGCCAACGGCGGTCATGACTGCCCGTTGCACAACTTCGCCTCGACTGACGCCGACGCCTTTGAGAGCTTTTGCTATCAGGTCGCCCGCAGGTACCTGAACCGAGGCGTGACGATTGCCTTCGAGATCGGCAACGAACAGAACATGCAGTTCTTCAACATGCCGAAAGTCGATCCCGCCGGCTATACCCGTTGCCAGCTCATTCCAGCCAGCAAAGGCATTCGCCGCGCGGCGCGGGAATTCGACGTCGCGGCGCCGACGATTCTCGTCGGCGGTTTCTCGCCCGTCGAGCCAAAGTACATTCCTCACTCGATGACTCCGCTAGACTTTATGCAAGCCGTTTACGAACACGGCGGCAAAGGGAGCTTCGATACCATCGCCTATCATCCTTATACCTATGTCGCCCCGCCTCGCCCCGAGCATTGGACGTATCAGGAACTGCGGCGCGTGGTCGAGCTGATGGAGAGCCACGGAGATCGCGGTAAAAAGGTATGGGCGACCGAAGTCGGCTATGCGAGCGGGACCGGAACCGGCCAGGTTTCTGAGGAGCAGGCCGCGCGTTTCACCGCCGAGACGTTCGATCAGTGGTTCGCGCTGCCGTACGCCGGACCGTTGCTCTGGTATGAACTGGTCGACGGGCGTTCTTATGTCAGCACCGATCGAGAACAAACGTTCGGCCTGTTACACAGCGGCGACTGGTCCGAAAAGCCCGGCTATCGATTCTTTCTGTCCAAGCTGCGGAAGTGACCAGGCAGACGAACTCGGCGCGCGGTCGACGCGCGCCGGGTTGCGTTCGATTGCTCAAGAAGCGCCCTTGGGCGCCTTGGCTTTGGACTTCTTTGCTTTCTTCGGCTTGGCCTCCGGCGGCGGCTGCAGGCCGTCCTCGGGCTGGTTCCAAAGCCGGTAGGGATCGTCCAGGCGGCGCATTTCGGCCAGCAGCAAGGCTTCCATTTCCGCCAGCTTGTCCGCATAGCGCGGATCGTCGGCCAGGTTGCGCTGCTGTTTGGCGGGGGTCTCGCCGCTGAGAGCCATCACCTTGGGGTCATGGTGCTGCTCGAGAAACTCGTAGGGGTTCTCGGCCAGGTTGAATAGTTGCGTCTCGCGGACCTGGCCGTCGAGCACGTCGTACTTGATCAGCTTCCAATCGCCCTTCTTAACCGATCGCATGCCGGGCTTCGTGCCGCCATTGTAGACGCCGTAGAACACGTCGCGCATCGTCTGCCGCTTGCCTTCCAGCACCGGCTTGAAGCTCAGCCCTTCGTTCGATTCCGGCGCCGGCACGCCCGTCAGGTCGCAGAGCGTGGCTAATACGTCCAGCAGGTAGATGTTGCCCTTCACGCGCGAGCCGCGTTTGATGCCGGGTCCCTTGACGATGAACGGCACGCGCCAGGTATGCTCGTACAGGTTCTGCTTGCCTTGCAGGCCGTGGCGGCCGATGGCAATGCCGTGATCGGCCGTATAGAAGATGTATGTATTATCCAGCTCGCCCATCGCTTCGAGCTTTTCCAGCACGCGGCCGATCTGGTTGTCGATATTCTCGCTGCAGGCGAGCTCGCGGCCCTGTTCGTTGCGGATGGTCCGCTCATCGCGCCGCTCCCACACGCCGCTGACGTCGACTTCATCACGCAGGTTCGGATGACCGTGATGAAACGGGTGGGCCGGCAAATAATTGGCCGGTACGGGCGGCTGCTTTTCATTGGCCGGCGGCAGCGACTCTTTGTCGGCATGATTGACCGCGCCGTATTTGGACAGGAATTCCGGCGCGCCGTCGCGCGTGTCGTGCGGATGGGAGAAGCCGTAATAGATCAAGAAGGGGCGCTCGTCGCCGCTGCTTTCGCGATGGTTCAAATATTCGAGCACCTGCTGAGCGTGCCATGCGCTGCCGGATTCGTCCGTGCCGCCGCGCTTGGTGGCGTCTTTGCGAACGGCGAACTGCTTGTTGGCGCCTTCGTAGCTGTTGCCGATCTTGCAGGTCCGCATCGTGGCATAGCCGGCGCGGTTGAATACGGCGGCCATGGTGTTGGTTTCCAGATGCGGCGGGCAATGTTCCTTGGCGCCCGGTCCGATCGGCAAATGCCAGACGGTCCGCCCGCTCATGACCATGTGCCGCGAGGGCGTGCAGACCGCCCCGCTGAACGAACCCATGTGGTGCGCACCGTCGAAGACCATCCCTTCGGCCGCCAATCGCTCCAACGTCGGCGATTGAAGCCGCGACTTCGGCTCGTAGATCTTCAAATCGAACGGCGACTGGTCGTCGGCGATGATGAACAGAATGTTGGGGCGGCGGGCCTTGTCGCCAGCATCTTTGTCACCGGGCTCTTTCGCTTCGCTCGCCCGAGGGCAAAACAGCGCGCATGCCGCCGCGATAAAAACCAGCGTTGCTTT
>DASZUP010000346.1:0-1944 GCA_035547635.1 Pirellulales bacterium | reverse complement strand
TGGGCTTCACATGACCTTCTTGCTAAGGGTTGAAGCGGATTGTGGACGGGCTAGGAAAAACGGTGACGTAACGGCTGGCAAACGGCGAGCTCACTGCCCGGCGTTTCGCGCGGCCTTCTCACGCCGCGGGCGCTTGGCTTTGTTCTTCGGCGCCGCTTCGCCGCTGTTCTTGGTCGGCATCGGCGCGTTGACCTCGGTTCGCCAGGCCACGAGACGATCGTGCAACTCCTTGGTTCTGTCGGGCAGTTCGGCGGCCAGATTCCTGGTTTCGCCAATGTCGTCCTTCAGGTTGTATAGCTCCAGGCGGCCGTCTTCAAGGAACTCCATCAGCTTCCAGTCGCCGCTGAGCACCAGACTGACTGGAGTGGTCCGCCAGAATCCGCGGCCGGCGCCGAGATAACCGGGAAAGTGCTGAAAAATCGCATCCCGTTTCAAATGGGCCGCAGAATCGCGAAATAGCGGGGCCAGGCTTTCGCCGTCCAGCGTCTGCGAGGGTCGCGCAGCGGCGGCCAGTTCGAGCAGCGTGGGGTAGACGTCGACATGAATCGTCGGCTCGCCGCAGCTCGAGCCGGCCTCCGTCACGCCGGGCCAGCGAACGATGAACGGCACGCGAACGCCTCCCTCGTACAGGCTCCCCTTGCCACTGCGCAGCGGTGCGTTATCCGTCACGTCGCGAGATCTCTTCAGCCCTTCGCGCACGTAGCCGCCCACGCCGCCGTTGTCGCTGGTGAAGATCAGCACCGTGTTTTCGGCAAGCTTCAGGTCGTCGAGCGTTTGCATCACGCGGCCGACGCTCTCATCGACGCTGGCGATCATGGCCGCGTACGTCGGATTGTTGTGTCCGCCGACGCCCGGTTTCGGCTTGAACTTCTCGATCAATTCCTGCTTGGCATGATAAGGCGAGTGGACGCCGAAGTGCGGCAGGTAAAGAAAGAACCGCTCGTCCTTGTGCCGCCGCAGAAAATCGACCGCGTGATCGGTGAGAAAGTCGGCAAGGTATTGCCCTTTGGGGTAATCCGTTTTGGGACTGGTCGCGAAGTCGAAGTGGGCGCCCATCGAGACGATGGCTTCGTCAAAGCCCCGCCGGGTCGGATGGTACTCGCCGTTCTGCCCCAGGTGCCATTTGCCGAACATGCCGGTCGCGTAACCGGCCTGTTTGAGCTGCTCGGCGACGGTCGCACGATCCAACGGAAGTTTGGTGACGTTATCGACCGGCCGCAACGGGCGCTGGCGCCAATCAAAACGGTCGATGCCGCCGACGGTATAAACGCCCGTCCGGGCGCCCCACTGGCCGCTCATCAGCGCCGCGCGCGTCGGCGCGCAGTTCTGACAATGATGATGGCACGTCAGCTTCATGCCCTGGGCCGCCAGGCGGTCGATGTTCGGCGTCTCGTAGTATTTGCTGCCGAAGCAGCCCAGGTCCGTGTAGCCCAGATCGTCCGCCATGATAAACACGATGTTCGGCGGGTTTTCGTCAGCGGATAGGCGCAGCGGCGCAGCAGCCCAAGCGGCCAGCATCAAAAGCGTAAGCGCGGATTTCATCGCATTTCCCCCGAGATTGCGTGCAGAATACTACGCCGGCGCGAAGATGATCACGTAGGTCAGGCTTTCCAGCCTGACGGGGCCTTTATGTCAGGCTGGAATGCCTGACCTACTTTTGTGCCGCCGTAATTTGGTGCAGCATGCCGCGCCGAGGGGCCGCAAGCAAGAGGCGGCGTACGAAGTGCGTCCCGAGATTGCCGCAGGCAATTCAGGCCGCGTGCCGCTGCAAAGCCGCCAGAGCGCTATTGCGGACGTGCAGATCGAGCTGGGGGAAGGCGATATCGATGCCTTCCGCACGAAATGTATCGTGAATCTTCGTATTCAAGGCGTGGATCACGGCAAGGCGGTGCTCCAGGACGGGGTTCGGCAGGCAACATCGCAGCACCAGGTTCAATGCGCTGT
>DASZUP010000345.1:0-5085 GCA_035547635.1 Pirellulales bacterium | reverse complement strand
TGTCCGGAGCTCGCGAGCTTGCCGATCGGTTGGGGCTTGACCCCCGGGCCGTACATGTGAGCCGCGAAGGACAGGCTGAATACGGCTTCGACCATCATCCCGTGCGAGACGGAGACGCGTTCGAGTTCGGTTCGGTGCTGTTGACGGCGCGCTACACGCCGGGCCACACGCCCGAGCATCTCTCTTACCTGATTGCGGAAAAAGAGCGGCCGCAGGCGCCGTGGGGCATCTTCACCGGAGACTCGCTGTTTGCCGGTTCCGCCGGTCGCCCTGACCTGTTGGGAGGCCGGCAGACGGACGAACTTGCGCGGCGGCTGTTCTATACGTTGCGAGATTTCTACTTGAGGCAGGACGACGGCTTGATGGTCTTTCCCTGCCACGGCGCCGGGTCTGCGTGCGGCGCGGATATCGGCGACCGCCCGATGAGCACGATCGGTTTTGAACGTCGCTTCAACCCCTTCCTGCAATACGACGATCTTGACGAATTTACGGATTTCGTTCGGCAATCGGCGCCGCCTGAGCCCGCCTATTACCAACGTCTCAAAAAGGAGAATGCCAACGGTCCGGAAATCCTCGGCGGGCTGCCGCCGGCGCCGGGCTTGCCGCCGCACCGGTTCCAGGCTGAGATTAAGCGCGATGCAGCCGTGCTGGTCGACACGCGGGAGATGCTGGCTTTCGGCGGCGGGCACATTGCGGGCGCCGTGAACATCGGCGCCAGGGAGGAACTGGCCTCCTGGGCGGGGCAGATGTTGGACCACGACCGGCCGATCTTGCTTGTGCTCGAACGCGAAACCATGTTGCCCTGGGTCTTGCGGCAACTGCTGCGAGTCGGCTTCCGGCGATACGCCGGCTATCTGGCGGGCGGGATGAAGGCCTGGGAAAACGCAGGCTTGCCGCTCAAGAAGGCGACGCAGATGACCGTCCATGAACTCAAGGAGCGGCCGCCTGAAATGCAGGTGCTCGACGTGCGGTCGCCGAGCGAATTCGCGAGCGGGAGGATACCGGGCGCCCGTCATTTCTATGTCGCCGATATGCGCGACGCGCACGACGGAATCGACGGTCTCGATAAACATCGGCCGGTCGCCGCCTACTGCGGCAGCGGCTATCGGGCCAGCATCGCCGCCAGCCTGCTCCAGCGGCTGGGCTTTGAAGACGTTCGCAACGTGCCCGGCAGTTGGCAAGCCTGGACGAATTCGAAGTATCCCGTGGAAAAATGATGGAAATCGAGAGGAGGAATCCGCCATGACACGGCTGCTGCTCGTCAGCCTGGCGCCGATACTTGCCGTGCCTGCTGCGGCCTGGGGGCAAGAATTGCAGGAAGTATCCTCGCCGTATCCGTATCCCACTGCCGCCTGGTCTCCCTATCTGGCCGGGGGACTGATCGGCGCGCTGACCATGCTGACCTTGACCTTCTCCAAAAAGCCGGTGGGCGCATCGAGCGCGTATGCCGACCTGGCGGGCTTGCTGGGGCGAGCGGCGGCGCCGAAGCACATTGCCTCGTTGAAGTACTTTCAAGAGCACAAGCCGGCTTTGAGTTGGACGCTGCTGTTCGTCGTTGGGACAGTTGGCGGCGCGTTCCTGGCGGCGTGGTCCGGCGGCGAGCTCAACGGCGCTTATCTGCAGGACCTGTGGGTCGCACGCTTCGGACCGAGCAGTTACCTGCTCCGCACGCTGACGGCGTTCATTGGCGGGGCGGTAATGGCCTATGGCGCCCGGCTGGCCGGCGGCTGCACGAGCGGACACGGAATCAGCGGAACGCTGCAATTGGCGGTCGGATCCTGGGTCGCCGTGATTTGCTTTTTCGTTGGCGGCGTGGCGACCGCGATGTTGCTGTATCGAGTTTGAGCCAGACAGGCACGGCAGAAGTGCCAGGGAAAAGCGTTATGTCACATACGCCTTTCGGACCATCGTTTCATGCCGCGTCGCCCGAGGCCCCGCCGGCGCCGGCAGCAACCGCGGCTTCGTGGCGAGACCGCGAACGCCTCGAACGACGTCCTTGGGCAGATCAGTATTCCGCCGGCGCCAGGCTGGCTCAAGCGCTGCTGTTTGGCGTCGTCTTCGGATTTCTGTTGCAAAAGGGGGGCGTCGCCAAGTTCGACATTCTTGTGGGCGCCTTGCTGTTGGAAAAGTTCACCGTCGTCAAGGTCATGCTCTCCGCCATCGTCGTGGGGATGGTCGGCGTTTACGCGCTCGAGCGGCTGGGCGAGCTGGAACTGCAGATCAAGGAAACGGCGTACGGCGCCAACATTCTTGGCGGGCTGATATTTGGCGTCGGCTTTGGCCTGCTTGCCTATTGTCCTGGGACCGACGCCGCCGCAGTCGGACAGGGCAATTTCGACGCGCTGGTCGGCATTGCCGGCATGGCGTTGGGGTCTTACCTGTTCGCACTATCATCGCGGTTCACCGACGGAACGATTTCCGCCTGGGGCAAGCGCGGCAAGTTGACGCTGCCGCAACTGACGCACCTCTCGCCCGGAGTTTTCATCGCCGTCGCCGCCCCGCTGCTGTGCGTGATTCTGGCGCTGCTGGAACGTTTTGCGCCGGGCTGATGCACGGCCCTTTGCATGGCGCTTGGGATGCAGCTTTGACTTCGGCAAGTGATTTCGGGTAGGCCATTCTCGGCCAAGCGGCCATAATGAGCTTCTGCCTGAGCGAGAAGCAAGCCGCGATCGCTCCCTCCCATGACCGATCTCGGATTGTCACGCGCCTATGCCTGCTTCCATCGAGCTTTGCGGGGTCAGCAAAAACTACGGTTCGGCGCCCGCACTGCGAAAGACCGACTTGAGCGTCTCAGCCGGAGAAACGGCCGTGCTGCTGGGCCCTAGCGGCTGCGGCAAGTCGACGTTGCTGCGGCTGATCATCGGACTGATCCGGCCCGACGCGGGCGTCGTGCGGATTGGCGATCAGGAGCTCAGCGAGACCAATCTGCTCGACATTCGGCGCCGGATGGGATACGTGATCCAGGACGGCGGGCTGTTTCCTCACCTCACGGCCCGGAAGAACGCCGCTCTGATGGCCCGCTATCTCGGCTGGTCTCAACAGCAGATCGACGAGCGGATGGCGGAATTGGCCGAACTCGTAAGATTGCCGCACGAGCGTCTCGACGCATTCCCTTCGCAGCTCTCCGGCGGTCAGCGCCAGCGCGTCAGCCTGATGCGGGCGCTGATGCTTGATCCCGAGGTGCTGCTGCTGGACGAGCCGCTGGGCGCCCTCGATCCGGTGATTCGAGCCGAACTGCAAACCGATCTGCGGCAGATTTGTCGCACGCTCGGCAAGACCGTCGTGATGGTGACCCACGACCTGGCCGAGGCGCATTATTTTGGCCATCAGATTGTGCTGTTGCGCGACGGGCAGATCGTACAGCGGGACACGTTCGAAGGGTTGGTGAATCGACCGGCCGATCCGTTCGTCAGCCAGTTCGTCAATGCGCAGCGGATGGGATGGAGCGGGACGCAGGAAGGAGTAACGTCATGAGCCGCCGTCGGTTGCATCGGACGATCGCAGTGGGCCTGTTGCTGGCGCTTGTGCTTGCTGCGGCGCGCCGCGCACCGGCTGACGACAAGCGGCCAGGCGTGGCGGTCGGATCGAAGAAATTCACCGAGTCGGTCATCCTGGGCGAGATGCTCATGCTGTTGGCGCAAGACGCCGGCGCCGATGCGGTGCACCGCCGCGAACTGGGCGGCACGCAGATCCTTTTCAAGGCGCTGCTGGCCGGTGAAATCGACGCCTATCCGGAATACACCGGCACGCTGCGCGAAGAGATTCTGGCGGGCGAGGACGTAGGGACCGATGAACTGCTGCGCGAGCGGCTCGCCGAACGCGGCATAGTGATGAGCGCCTCGCTGGGCTTCAATAACACCTATGCGCTGGGCATGCTCGCGCCTCGCGCGGAGCGGCTGCACATTAAAACGATCTCGGATCTCATGTTGCATCCCAAGCTCAAGTTCGGTTTCAGCAACGAGTTCATGGAACGCAACGACGGCTGGCCGGGGTTGCGGCGGCGATATGGATTGGATCCGCAACAGGTGCAAGGCATCGATCACGACCTCGCCTACCGGGGACTGGCCAGCGGCGCCGTTGACGTGACCGATCTGTATGCGACCGACGCGGAAATTGAAGAATACCAACTGCAGGTGTTGGACGACGACCTCGGCCATTTTCCGGCCTATCACGCCGTGCTGCTCTATCGCAGCGATCTGTCCGCGCGCGCCCCTCAGGTCGTAACGGCGTTTCAACGGTTGGAGGGCGTCATCACGCGCGCGGAGATGGGCCGGCTCAACGCGGAAGTCAAGCTGGAGCGAATCTCCGAGCAACGCGTGGCGGCCGATTATCTGCACGCCAGGCTGGGACTGAACGCGGAAGTGACCGATGATGGCATCGTAACGCGGCTTGCCCAGCGCACCGCCGAACATCTTTACCTGGTCGTCGTCTCGCTGGGCTATGCCTTGTTGCTGGCCTTGCCGTTGGGGATTATTGCGGCCCGCTACGCGCCAATGGGGCACGTTATTCTGGCGGTGGTGGGACTGATCCAGACGATCCCATCGCTGGCGCTATTGGTATTCATGATCCCGCTGTTCGGGCTGGGCGCCAGGCCGGCCATTCTGGCCTTGTTTCTCTACAGCTTGTTGCCGATCGTGCGCAATACGTACGTCGGGTTGCACAGCATGCCGCTCTCTTTGCGTGAATCGGCCGAAGCCTTGGGGCTGCCGCCATTGGCGCGGCTGCGGCTGGTGGAACTGCCGCTGGCATCGCGCACCATTCTGGCCGGCGTCAAGACGGCGGCGGTGATCAACATCGGCGCCGCCACGCTTGGCGCCTTGATTGGCGCGGGAGGCTACGGTCAGCCGATTCTCACCGGCATTCGCCTGGATGACGTGGGGTTGATCCTGGAGGGCGCCGTGCCTGCCGCCATGCTTGCCGTCCTTACGCAAGGCGCCTTCGAGTTGGCCGAGCGCTGGCTGGTGCCCAAGGGGCTGCGGCTGCAGCGCGGCTGACGCCTTCCGGGCCGCGCAAATAACCGGAACAGAAGCGAATAAAGGAAACGAAGCAGGAGGGAAAGCCTTACCCGCTTTCGCGCTGTCTTTC
>DASZUP010000344.1:0-2828 GCA_035547635.1 Pirellulales bacterium | reverse complement strand
TTGCATGCCGACGGCAATCCTTATCGCCGCTATCTTTCGCATGAAGACGAGGTGATGGTGACTTGCCGCGCCGGCTCGGCGGCGATCATCAACCAGAAGGTCTTTCACGCGAACTACCCGAACTACAGCAACGAAGACCGCCGCCTGTTGGCCATCGCCTATCGTCCGGCATGGGCCGGGCCGATCGGCGAGGTTCCCGAGCACGCCCCGGAGCAAGTTGCGGGATTACCGGCCAAGGTTCGCCGCTACTTCCAGAGCTTGAACACGCGCAAGATCGACTACGACCTTCCCAATCGCCCCGCCGGCATGACTCGCCGCGCCTCCGGCATCAGCCCCCGCCGCCATGGTTGATGAGATCGCTCGACGGCGCCGCAATGGCCGGCACGCGCTTCCATGAGCAATTCTCTGCTGCGAATCGCAATAACCACTAACGGCAATACCATTTCCTTTACGTGCGCCGGCCGATCGATGGCAGACGGCGCCGCTGCGCTTAAGGGGGTTTTCAGTTCACCCACGCGGCGATAAAAAGACGGCTGGATCTCGTCGCCTCAACTAAGCCGCAAGTCTTTGCTTTATGCGGCGGGGAGCAACATCGATATGGCTTCGGCCCCGGGAATCACGCAAAACATTCCGCTGCTCTATGGCCCGTTGCGCGACTTCCTGCGCGATCCGCTCGGCTTTCAACTACAAGCCAGGGAGCAGTTCGGGGACGTGTTGCGATTGCGAATCGGACCGGTGAGAATCCACTTTGTCTACCATCCGACGCACATCCGCCGCGTACTGCACGACCATCAAAAGAATTATTTGCGCGGCTGGCAATACGGACTGTTGCGGCGGCTGTTTGGAGAGAACCTGACCGTCTCCGAGGGCCCCTATTGGCTGCGGCAGCGGCGGCTGGCCCAACCCGCCTTTCATCGACAGAGGCTGGCCGAACATGGCGGCTTGATGGTGGAAGAAGCTTCCAAACTGGTTGCGCGATGGCAAGCGCTGGCTCCGGAAACCAAGGCCGTCGAGGTTCGCCATGAAATGTCGCGAGTGACGCTGGCCATTGCCAGTCGGGCCCTCTTCGATCGGGACGTAAGCGGCGAGACGGACGAAGTAGGCCAGGCGTTCAGCGTGCTGGGGCAGTACTTCGACTATCGTTTCAATCATGCCTTGACTTCGCCGCCGCTCTGGGTTCCAACGCCCATCAACCGCCGGTTGAAAAGCGCCGTTGCGAAGTTGAACGAGGTCGTGGCAGGGATCGTTCAGGAGCGGTTGCGCGACAAGTCGGACCACGGCGACCTGCTTTCAAGGTTTGTTCAAGCCTGCGATGAAGAGACGGGCGAACGGATGACCGAAGATCAGTTGCGCAGCGAAGTGCTGACGTTCCTGCTCGCGGGACACGAGACGACGGCCACCGCGCTGACCTGGATCTGGGTTTTGCTTGGCTCGCACGAGCCCATCCGCCAGCGCGTGCGCGACGAAGTCAAGGCCGTTGTGGGCGACCGTTTGCCGACTGCGGTGGACGCCGCGCAGTTGCAGTTTACGCGTTGCGTCATTCTTGAGGCGATACGGCTCTACCCGCCGATCTGGATCATCCCGCGCCACGTCGTCGCAGAAGACGAGATTGCCGGTTTCCGGATCCCCAAAGGCTCGACGATGGTGCTGTGCCCGTATGTCACTCATCGGCATCCTGACTTTTGGGCTGCGCCTGAGACCTTTGATCCTGATCGCTTTACTCCCGAACGGGCCGCCGGCCGACCCAAGGAAGCCTATATTCCTTTCCTCAGCGGGCCGCACCAGTGCATCGGCAACGAGTTTTCCATCCTGGCGATGCAACTCATCATTGCTCGAATGATTCAGGAATTCGAGATCACGCTTCCATCGGATCAGGTCGTCAAGCCGAAAGCGTCCTTGGGCTTATGGCCCGAGGGCCCAGTGTGGCTGTCCATCGACCGGCAGCATTGACGAAGCAGGCGATGAATCAAGCATCGAGCCGATGTCTCGGCCGGCCTTGCTGAGGGGTCGGTTCCTCTTAGGCAGGCATCGATTCAACCTGTCCGGCCATAGTGGATGAATCCGTCAGCCGCGCGCCGGCGCTTTGGCGCGAGCGTCTGCCGCCCGATCCTGCCAGCGCTGCGGCAACTATTGACACTGTCATATAACAGTGTATTATTTAGTTATGACGCTGAAATTGAAGATCGCGGAACTGGCCGAAGCCGTGGAGCAAATCCTGGAGGCCGGGCGCCTGGTGCAACCGTCGGGCAGAGTGCGCGAAGTGCCCGATGCGAGAACCATCAGGTACTACACGACGCTCGGCTTGCTTGATCGGCCTCTGGAAATGCAGGGCCGCACGGCCTTTTACGGCTGGCGACACGTGTGGCAGCTGCTGGCCATCAAACGCCTGCAGCGGGCCGGGGCGCCGCTGGTCGAGATTCAGCAGCGTTTAGCGGCGGCCGATGATCGCACGTTGAAGAAGTTGGCTGAAGCGCCGGAGTCGTTGGTGCGGACGACATGCCTTGCCCGACTTGAAAACAAGCCGTCCGCGGAACCGCCCGCGCCTGCGAGGAGCGCCTTCTGGGCCGCTCCTACGGCGGCGGCGCCGACGAGTGAAGCGATTCAAAGCGTCGGCGAGACATCTCACGCTGTTTGCCGGGCGCTCCACATTAAGCTCGCCGAAGGGATCACGCTGGTGCTGGAAGGCGTCGAGCCTGAAGCCTTGGACCGTGATAAGCTGGCGGCGATCGAGTCCGCTGCCCGGAGCCTGATTCATCCGTCGCGCCCCACTGACGCGTCAGAATTGCCTGCAGCAACAGCGCGCCCCAGCGCAGAAAGGAGCCGGTCAT
>DASZUP010000343.1:0-4690 GCA_035547635.1 Pirellulales bacterium | reverse complement strand
GCGGGCGCGGACCGCTCGCCTGTTCGTAATCGCAGCCGGCGGCGCGACGGCAGTTCACGCCCAGGTACAAAAACTCGCGGTCGTAGGCCACCAGCGCCACGGCCGGCCAATCCTGGCCATCGCCCAGCGGGCTGCGCAACTCGACGGGCTTGGCCTGCCGCCAGATGTCGTCATCGAGTCGCCCGTCGAGTTTCGGCTTTGGTCCTGAAACCGCGTTCAGCAAATTCTTGGGCGGATGGTTCCTGGGTTCGCTCAACCAGTGCTCCCCGGCGGCGCAGGCCCACCAGGCGTCGTGCGGACGGGTTCGCTCCACTTCCAGATAGAAACGTTCGGCCTGGCGGCCGAAGCCCTGCTTGCGCCAAGCGGCCGCCAGCGGGAAGCGAAGCGGCAGTTCGGCATAGACGGCGGGATTGCGCTGTTCGAGCACCTTTCCCAGCGCCGAGGCTCGAGCCGGACGGTCCGCTTCGGGATTGAAATCGATGGCGGCCACCGTGCCTTGCCGCCGCTCTATATCCGGCCGGAGCGCAACCGGCCGGCTGACCTGAGCCAGCGTTGGCGGTCCGCTCAGGTTCGCCGTGTTGAGTTGGTCCGCGAAACGGGCGGCCTGGCCCGCGCGGTCCTGCTTCGATTGTTCGTAGCGCCAGGCGGCCTCGCCGCTCGACCAATACTGGACTAGCCAGACCAACGCCGCGTGCGACAGAGGATGCTCCGGATACTGATCGACCAGCACCTGAAACGTTTCGGCCGCCATTTCCCAACGGCCGGCACGGTAGAACTGCTGGCCGAGCTGATGAATCACGCCTCCGGCGCCCGCATCGTCCAGGCCGCGGGTCAGGTCGCCCAATTGGGCCAGAAACCGCGCGTCGTCCAGTTGCGAGAGATCGGGCCGCGAGAGGATTGCTTGCATGTTGCGATGCTTCTGAGCAATTCGCTTCATGACGTCAATGCCCTGGGCCGGATACTCGATCAGCACGCGCCTCGCCTCGCCGCCGGGATGCTCGGTAATGCCGCTGAAGAAGTCATGCTCGCCAGCCCCTTGCGGCACTCGGTCAATGTACGGCCGGAAGCCCAATGTGACCGGCGACGTCTGGTACTCTGCCGTGATCAGCCCTCGCGGTTCCATGGCGTAATCGGCCAGCGAAACGCCGAGCCGCTGCGCCAACTGGGCGGTGGTGATGTTCAACGAGCCGAGTTGACCATCGCTCAAGCTGCCAATGACCTTCTTGGGTTGCCACGGCTCCAGACCCATCTGGCTGATTTGTTCGGGAAAGCGCGTCGCGTCGGCGGCCTGCTCGGCCACGCGCAACGTCAACTGGTTGACGACGTGCGCCAGCGGATCTTCGCCGCTGAGACTGGCAGCGTGAGTCAGAATCACGTCTGGACGCCAGGTGCGAATCTGTCTGACCAGGTGCGCTTCGAGCCGCTCCACCGCCTGGCCGTCGTTCGCCTGGTTCCAGCCGTCGACGACTTGCTCGGCGGACAGCGACAACCCGGCTTGCCGGACCGGAAACGCCCAGGCCGTTTCGGCGGCGCTGGCGCCAACGCCGATCAGGGCGTCGTGGGCGCGCTCCGGCAGCGTCGCCTGGCGCGTGTGCCCCGCTTCCTGATCGCGGCGATTGAGCAGTTCGACGGCGGTCAGATAACCTTCGTTGGCGGACAACCGAACCAGCAGCTCCAAGGGCACGGCGGAGGGTTCGCTAAAGACGGCCAGCATGGCGGCGCGCGTTCCGCCCGACCGCTGCCGCGTCCAGGTCTGGCCGCCGTCGCTGGTGAACAGCACCGTCCCGAATGCGCCGACAGCCCAGCCGTGCAAATTGTCGACGAAACTGAGCGCGTGAATCGGCGCGTTCTGGCCGGTCGTTTGCATCTGCCAGTTGGCGCCGCCGTCTTCGCTATGCAGCACCTTCGTCCCGGGAATGCCGGCAATCCAGACGCGCGGTCCGCGAACTTCCAAGGCTCGCCAATCGAACTGGCGACCGGCGACTTCCGCCGGGTCGACCTGCGGCATTTGCCAGCTCAACCCCAAATCGCCGGTGGTCAATACGAGTCCGCCATCGCCAACCAGCCAGCCGCCGGTTTCGCCGACGAGCTGCATGCGATGCAGACCTCGCAGCCCGAATGCAGGCGTGTTCGCTTCTTGCAGTCCCTGACGGCGGACGGCCGCCATGGTTCCCATGCGTCCCGCGATGGCGCCGGTGAGCGGATCGTTGAAGTCGCCCGTCAGCCAACCGTGGGCGGAGACGCCGCTGAGCGGGGCCCAGGTGCGGCCGCCGTTATCCGTGGTGAACACGCCGGTGGGAAACATGGCCGAGGTTTCCCCCAACGCCCAGCCGAGCGAAGCATTGAAGAACTGCACGCGTTTGAGACCCGGCAACAGCAGGCCTTTGTCGATGGCCCAACTCCGGCCGCCGTTGCGCGTGCGCAGCATTACGCCGCGCGTCGCATGGGTGTACGGATACGTTTGCCCGCCGGCGACCCAGCCGTTTTCCGAGTCGATGAAACAGACGCTCTCCAGCCGACATGTCACGCCGGATGGTTGCAAACGCCAGTGCTTGCCGCCGTCGGAGGTGTGCCAGATGACGCCCCGGTCGCCCACGGCCCAGCCTCGTTGCGGATCGACGAACGTGACGTCGGTCAACTCCGCGTCTTCCTGCATGGAGCGAACGTAAGTCGGCGCGTCCGCAACGCCGGGCGTCTGCGCTGCGATCGATACGGGCCCGACCAGGCAAAGCGCAAGCGCCGCTGGCAGCCGCCAAAGCGACCATCGTGGTTGCTTGTCGTCAGCCATTCCAGCGTTCCTTCGCAAGAATCTGGGGACGAAGTTCGAACTCTTCGGGCGGCATTCCGTTCGCCGCATTACTTAACCGTGCGCCGTTCGTCTCGCGGGACTGGGCCTCGGGACTGGGGCCGGCAGATTCTAACCAACGAGAGGATCGAGACCTAGGTCAATGCGAGCCTTGCTTTTCGCTCCTCCGAAACGGCGCCAATCTGCCCTCGCCGCCTGCCGCAAGCGTTCCGACTGGGACGGGTTGCGCCGAGCCGCAGGCAGACCTCCTGTCTCCTGCAAATTGAAAATATCAAAGGCTCTGACGAATGGCGGCTGCGAACCCGGATGGGCCACTACCGCAGGGCTTATTTGAGACAGATGGGCGACGCCGATTTGGAGCGCAAACGGTTTAAAAAACAGCACTTAACGCACGCGCGACCTATCCCTGGCGACGAGTGCTCCTTCCCAATCGGCGCCGGGCAGGCAATTACCTCGGACCACAGAGGTGTGCAGGCGGCGGCGAACGCTAAGGTGCAAAGACGCGCAGGGGCGAACGAGTCCCAAGCGAATTGTTCGCGTACGGAACGCGGCGAGACGCAAGCGTAGCGACGCGAACTTATTGATCGTCGCTGCGGAGTTTGGCCAGCACGCTGTAGTCTTCCAGCGTGGTCGTGTCGCCGGTCGATTCTTTGCCGGCGGCGATGTCTCGCAGCAACCGCCGCATGATCTTGCCGCTGCGAGTTTTGGGCAGGGCGTTGGTGAACCGCACGTCGTCCGGTTGCGCCAGGGCGCCGATTTCCTTGCGGACGTGCTGCCGCAGTTCGTTGCGCAGCGCCTCGCTGGCCTGGCCCGTCTTGAGCGTAACGAACACCGCGACCGCTTCGCCTTTCAATTCGTCCGGACGCCCGACGACCGCCGCCTCAGCCACCAGCGGATGGCTGACCAGCGCGCTTTCGATTTCGATCGTGCTCAGGCGGTGCCCGGAGACGTTCAGCACGTCGTCGATGCGACCCATGATCCAGTAATATCCGTCCTTATCGCAACGCGCATTATCGCCCGCCAAATAGCAGTGCGGGATTTTGCCCCAGTACTGGTCCTTATAGCGATCATCATCTCCCCAGATGCCGCGGAGCATACCGGGCCAGGGATGCTTGATCACCAGCCAGCCGCCATGACCTTGCTCGACCGGTTTGCCGTCTTCATCGACGATCGCCGGCACGATGCCGGGCAACGGCTTGGTGCAACTGCCGGGCTTGGTCGGAATGGCGCCGGGCAGGGGACTCATCATGATGCCGCCGGTTTCCGTCTGCCACCAGGTATCGACGATCGGGCAGCGCTCGCCGCCGATCTTGCGGTGATACCACATCCAGGCTTCCGGGTTGATGCCTTCGCCGACGGTGCCCAACAGCCGCAGGCTCGACAGGTCGTGCTTGTCGACCCAGGCGTCGCCCCACTTGATGAAGGCGCGGATGGCGGTCGGCGCCGTGTAGAAGATCGTCACGCGGTACTTCTCGATGATCTTCCAGAAGCGGTCTTCGTGCGGCCAGTTCGGGGCGCCTTCATACATCATCACCGTGGCGCCGGCCGAGAGCGGGCCGTACACGACATAGCTGTGTCCGGTGATCCAGCCGCAATCGGCCGTACACCAGAATACGTCTTCGTCCCGCAGATCGAAGACCCACTCCGTGGTCTTCTTGGCGTACAGGTTATAGCCGGCGGTGGTGTGCTTGATGCCCTTGGGTTTTCCCGTCGAGCCGCTGGTGTACAGGATGAACAGCGGGTGCTCGCTGTCGAGCGGCACGGCCGGGCAATCGGCCGAGGCGTCTTGCATCAAGTCGTGCCACCAGAAGTCGCGCCCCTGGTGCATGGAGACTTCGTCGCCGGTGCGCTTGAGCACGATGCACTGCTTGACGGTCGGGGATT
>DASZUP010000342.1:0-2667 GCA_035547635.1 Pirellulales bacterium | reverse complement strand
CCAATCTTTTCCGCCAGCGCCTGGGCGATTTCTTCAGTGTGCCGCGAGGCCCACACGCCCGAGCAGTTGATACAGCCGCGACCGCTGTTGAGATACACGCTGTCGGCGATCAGGTTGATGTACTGCTCCCAATTGTCGACCACGTCGTCGCCGAGCAAAATCTTGCTGAACCCCGGGCCATGCGCCTGCACTCGCGGGTTGCCTTTGTAGCGTTCGACAGTGGCCGTGCCGCCGAAGATCATGCTCCGCTCGCAACTGGCCAGCACGGCCGCACCGACGTCGCCGCCGCCCGGATAGATTGAAATCGCCTCGCGCGGAATGCCGGCTTCGAAGAACGCCGCCGCCATGCGGTAGGGCGTCCACGGCTCTTGCGGCCCTGGCTTGAGCACCAGGCCGATTTGCATCGGAATCACCGGCAGCCAGAGCGTATGCACGCCGGGCGAGTTCGACGGCAGCACCAGCCCAACCACCGGCGACTGCGCCTGATAGCTGACCACCACGCCGCGGTTCTCCATGCCGTAGCCTCGGCTGAGGATCGACAGCTCGAGCCCGCGAGTCAACGCGTCGAGCATCTGATCCATGTGCGTCAGCACGAAGTAGTTCTTCTGCATGTTGCCGCGGCACATGTGGACCGGCAAACCGGTCGAGGCCGATTGGCAGCGGGCGAAGTCCTCGGGCGATTGCATCCCGTCGCCGACCGGCAGCGTGCCGTTGAGATACAAGTCGGCGGCCTTCTTGGTCCGCTCGATCAGCTCATCGCAAGGGATTTCGCGAAGCACGTCGCGGGCCCGCTGGGCGAACCGCATATCGCGCTCGAGCAAGCCGGCGTTGGCCTGGCTCACCTTGGCGATCGGCTCGCCCGTGATGAAGTGCGTGACCGTGTCGGTTTCCAACGACTCGGACGGCTTGCCCCAGCGTAAGGCGGGAATATTGAGCACGGAGCGTCTCCTCGAGGAAAGTCGGAATTCGTGGGTCAGGCTTCTCGGCCAGACTGGGCGTCAGGCGCCGCAAGCCTGATCTATCTGTCGTTAGCGGCTTTCAATACACGCCCACCGTCGTGGCTTCGGCCAGTTCGTGGAAAGGCCGCACGCCGCTGACGCCGTCCCAGGGATATTTTTCGAAGGGTTGCTCGCGCTCGCCTTCGTCTCGTTCCATGAAGCCGGGGACGAAAAACTCTTTGGTCATCGTCGTCAGCTTCACGCGGCCGGTGGCGCCGTAGCTAACGGTGCTGTTGTAATCGTTGAATTCGACCACTTCGGCCGCCGCCCGCGGCTGCGGGGCGTAATAGCTGATCTTGTAGCCTTCGGCCGCCGTGACCGGCTTCGAGCAGGCCAGACCCATCAATGTGTTGCCGTAGGTCGGAGTCATGTAGACGCCTTCCAAAAACTCTTCGGTGGCGAAGCGGGTCCACTGCGGCGTGAACTCGGTGCCGCCCGAGAAAATGCCCGTGATACCGGCTTCGCGAATGCTCGATCCGCGCTTCTCCAACTCGATCGCCAGCGATTCGAGCAGCTTGGGGGTGGTGAACATGCAGCGGATGTCGTGACCGGCCGACAGGATCGTGATCGCCTGGTCGATGCAGTGCTGCTTGTAGGCTTCGAGGTGTTCCATCCAGCCCTTCTTGATGAGCTTGATCACCCAGCGAGGATCGAGATCGATGCAGAAGCAGATGCCGCCGCGGTATTGGGCCAGGTGCTCGACCGCCAGCCGCAACCGCCGCGGACCGGAGGGACCGAGCATCAGCCAGTTCGAGCCTTTGGGGAAGTGCTCGTCGGGCAGCGTGTGGCTGAAAAGTTCGTAGTCGGTGCGGAAGTCGTCGATCGCGATGCGGCTCTTGGGGATGCCCGTCGTGCCGCCGGTCTCGAACACGTAGACCGGCTTATCGGCAAAGGCCTTGGGCACCCAGCGCCGCACCGGGCCGCCGCGGAGCCATTCATCCTCGAACGGCGGAAACTTTTTGATGTCGTCGTAACACTTGACCTCTTTCAAGGGGTCGAACTTCAGCTTCGACGCATATTCCAGCCAAAAAGGGCAGCCGGTCGAAGGGTGAAAGTGCCACTGGACCGTTTCGTACGCGTGGGCGTCCAACTTCTCGCGGGCCGCCTTGACCTTCGCGGACAGTTCGCCAGCGACCGAAGACTCGCTAATCGTCATGTGAACTCCAGGTGGGGGCGCCAATATGCCGGCGGGACGACTCTCGACCGGCGGCGTTGCCGCCAGCCGCCGCAGCGCAGGATCGCCACGGCGTCGAGTCGCCCCTTCAACTTAACCAACCTCCGCGCCCAAAACAACTGGCCGAAGGGTGGAAGTGGGGTAAGGATAACCTGCCGGCAACCCGCACATTGTCAATGAGTCACTGGCTGAATGGTTTCCCGAATTAGCCTGACCAGTTCTCTAAAATCGCGCCGATGCTGGTAATCGCGATATTTGCGGAGGGCCGGCGGACCAATCATACAAAGAATCGCGACGACCAGCGTCAACCAAAGCAGTGTGCGGATGCTGAATTGAAGGCGCCGCATGTGCTCATTATAGCTAACCAACTCGCCTTGCGGCCGGCACGGGTCCTATTGCCCCGACGTCAATTTCAGCCCGATAATGCCCGCCACGATCAAGGCGATGCAGGCCAGTCGGGCCGGCGATGCCGATTCGGCAAACAGAAATCCCTAG
>DASZUP010000341.1:0-3351 GCA_035547635.1 Pirellulales bacterium | reverse complement strand
TCGCCCAGGCCGCCGCCGGCGATGAAATCTCGCAACCGGCGGAAGTTTGGCTGGAAACGCCGGTTGTGGTTGATCGCCAGCAACGAGCCGGATTGTTGGCAGGCCTTCAGCATGCGCTTGGCGTCGGCCAGTCGGGTGGCGATCGGCTTTTCGCAATAGATCGCGCGCACTCCGCGCTCGGCGCAGGCTTCGACGATCTCGGCATGTTGCGGCGCGTAGGTGGCGACGCTGACAAGGTCGAGCTGTTCGCGATCGAGCATTTCGCGCCAGTCGGCGTAAGTGCGCGCCGACGTCCGCTCTGCAAACCGGCTTCTTCGCCCCTCGTCACGGCTGCTGCCGGCGACCAGTTCGACCTGCGGATGATTGAGCATGGCGTACAGATGCGTGCCGTCGAGGTCTTCCACGCGCTGTCCGAGCGCATCGCCCGAAACCTGGTCGGCCCCGCCGATGAATCCGAGCCCGACAATCGCGCCCTTGTACTGCATGCCAAAAGTTCCTTGAGTGCTAAGAAGCGGTGCTGCGATGAAATCGTATCAGCCCTGCCGGCACGCCGCCAGCCGCGATCGCCCGGCTTGCGTTTTCATCAACAGGCGGACGGCAAACGGAGCGCGATTGATCCGATTTCACTATCCAGCGATTGGAATGACAGCTAGGGAGAATTCCGGGCTGTACGGATTCGCGGCAGAAGCCCCGCGTACTTTTCGCTACAGGCCACACAGGCCATGTCGCAAAACGTTGCGTTTCGAACCCAGCGACCTATTATGGCAAGGGGCGCCTGCCAGCGCAACGGCGAGACCCGGTCTCGCGATAGGGAAGCGAAACGCGGTGAAATATGAGCCGTTCTTCGCAGCACTCTGACTCTTGCCACTCCGGAATGATGTTATGCGAATACATATCTCGCGGTCTCTGATCGTCGGGGCCGTTGTCTGCGCCTTGACGTTGATTGCAGCCAAGGCGCCGGCGCAAGCGCCCTCGGCGCCGCCGGCGGGAATTGACGACTATCAGCCGGGCCCCGATTCGAAGCCGCAACAGGGCGTGCCCGAGGGCAAGCTGTTCGCGTTCGAGATGACCGACTCGAACATCTTTCCGGGCACGCGCCGCATGATCACCGTTTATGTGCCGGCTCAGTACCGGGCGGAGAAACCGGCATGCGTCTACGTCGGGCTGGACGGGCTCGGCTTCGCCGCGCCGATCGTGTTCGACAACCTGATCCACAAGGGCGAGATGCCCGTGACGATCGCCATCGGCATTTCGTTCGGCGCGGTCCTCTCGCGGAACGGATTTGAGAACCCGCGGTTCAATCGCAGCTTCGAGTTCGACGGACTCAATGATTCGCTGGCGCGATGCCTGGTGGAAGAGATCTTTCCAGAGGTCGAAAAGCGCGAGACTCCGGACGGGCTGCCGATCAAACTCTCGCGCGACCCGAACGATCGTTGCGCCGGCGGCGGCAGCACCGGAGGCATCGGCGCCTTCACGCTGGCCTGGGAACGCCCGGACCAGTTTCGCCGCGTCTTTTCAGCCATCGGCACGTTCGTCGGCATGCGCGGCGGCGACCGCTATCCCGTGCTGGTGCGCAAAACCGAACCCAAGCCGATCCGCGTATTTCAGCAGGACGGCGAGAACGACCAGTGGCTGGGCGGCCCCGAGGTCGGCGATTGGTGGATGAGCAATCAGACGCTCGACCGGGCTCTGGAGTTCGCCGGTTACGAGCACCGGCACGTGTGGGGAACCGGCCCGCACAGCGGCGCGCACGCCACGGCCATCTTCCCCGACGCCATGCGTTACCTCTGGAAGGACTGGCCGAAACCAATTGAGGCCCAGACCGCCAGAACGCAGAACGTCGTGCTCAAGGAAATCCTCGATCCAGATTCGAGATGGGAAGAAGTCAGCGACGCTGGCGAGGCCTGTGAGCAGTTGGCGGTGAATCCCCAAGGCGACGTGTTCTTTTACGATGGCCAACTGCAGCGCGCTCGCAAGCTCGATGCAGAGGGAAAGCTCAGCGACGGGCCCGCGCTTCCCGCCGGGCAAGCGTTCGGCTTTGCGGCGGACGGCAGTCCTGCGACGGTTTCGGCATTCAAGCCGAGCGGGATGTGGGTTACGCATCGAGGCGACATCTATGCTACCGAAGCCGAAGCCGGCAAGGTCTGGCTGATCCGGCCCGACGGTGAGCAAGAGTTGCTCGATGAAGACTTGAAGCAGCCGACTGGCATTGCCTTATCGCCCGACGGGCTCTGGCTGGCGGTCATGGAGCGCGCTTCTCCGCGCGGTTTCAGTTATCGCGTCAAAGAGGACGGCACGGTCAACATGAAGCAGCGTTTCTACTGGGCTCACGCGCCTGCCTGGGCCGACGGCAGCGGCGCGGGCGGCGCCTGCATGGATCGCGAAGGGCGACTCTACGTTGCCACCTCGATGGGCGTGCAAGTCTTCGATCGCAACGGCCGTGCGCGCGCCATCTTGCCGCCCGCCGCCGGTCAGGCGACGAGCATTTGCTTCGGCGGTGCGAACTTCAAAACGCTGTTCGTCGTCAGTGGCGGCAAGCTCTATCGACGCCAGATGAAAGCCGTCGGCGCTCCTTCGTTTCTGGCGCCCATCAAGTTGCCGCTCTGGGGCCCGGCGTGATACGATTGCCCGTTCAGTTATTGAATAGCCGCCATTACAGCTCAGCCGCGGAGAATTCGAAATCATGAACCGGCCGACACTCCCCTGCCGCGAGTTGCACGCGATGCATCGTTCCGCCGGGTCGGTTCGCAGCCTGATCCTCGTCTGCCTGTTCGTTCTGCAGGCAGTCGGCGCGCAGGCGGCGGAGGCTCGGCGTCCGAATATCCTGTTCATATATACCGACGATCACTCGTACCGCACGTTGTCTTGCTACGAAGAGGCGCGGCCCTGGGTCCGCACGCCGAACATGGACCGACTGGCGGCGCGGGGCGTTCGCTTCACGCAGGCCTATATCGGCACGTGGTGCATGCCGTCGCGGGCGACCATGCTCACCGGCTTGCACCAGTACGGCGTGCAAACGATGCGGATGGCCGGGCCGTATCCCGCCAGCACCTATGATCCGGAGCGTTGCCGCTTCTGGCCTGCGGAGTTTCGCCGGCAGGGCTACCAGACCGCGCACATCGGCAAGTGGCACACCGGGACCGACGCGGGCTTTGGCCGCGATTGGGATTATCAGATTGTCTGGAACCGCCCCAAGCATCCCAAGAACGCGCCCAATTACTATTACGACCAGATCCTCTCGATCAATGGCGGCGAGCCGAAGGTCGTGCCGGGCTACTCGACTGACAATTACACTCGCTGGGCCGTGGACTACGTCAAAGGCGCTCACCGCGATGCCGACAAACCGTGGTA
>DASZUP010000340.1:0-12909 GCA_035547635.1 Pirellulales bacterium | reverse complement strand
TCGCGCGCGGGCTGCTCCCGCATGCCCTTTACTGGGACACGCTCGATCCCTATCACTACGTACGGCTGGAGCCGCTTACCGAAGACAGCGAACTGTTGATCGTCGGCGGCGAGGACCACAAGGCGGGCCAGGTCAAGGACGAAGCCGACCGCTGGCGGCGATTGGAAGCCTGGGCTCGCGAGCGGTTTCCGATCCAGGCGGTCGAGTCGCGCTGGTCCGGGATGGTCATGGAAACGCTCGACGGGCTGGCATTTATCGGCCGCAATCCGCTGGACAAGGAAAACGTTTTCCTGGCCACGGGCGACTCAGGGATGGGAATGACGCACGGGGCGATTGCCGGCATGTTGCTCTCCGATTTGATTCTCGAGCGAGAAAATCCGTGGACGCGGCTTTACGATCCCTCGCGAAAGCCGGTGCGAGGCATGGCCTGGAAGGAGTTCTTGAGCGAAAACGCCAACGTCGCGCTGCAATACGCCGCCGACTGGCTCGGCGGCTCGCAAGTCGAGGCATGCGAAGACATCCCGCGTGGCGAAGGCGCCGTGGTTATGCGCGGCGTGCAAAAGACGGCGGTCTATCGCGACGACCAGGAAGTCTGCCACGAGCGTTCGGCCGTCTGTCCCCACCTGGGCTGCATTGTCCACTGGAACAACGGCGAGCAGACGTGGGATTGCCCTTGTCACGGATCGCGGTTCGACGCCCTGGGACAAGTCATCAACGGGCCGGCCAACTCGCCGCTTGAAAAAATATCGCAGCCGGAGGAAACGGAGGCCCGCTTCGAGTGAACCGATTGCGCGCCGCAGCGCTTAACGGAATCCGCGGCGGCTCACGCCGTCTCCTGCTCGTGCAAACCGAGATCGGCGATCATTTGCTGCCGGATCTTGAACTTCTGGATTTTGCCGGTCACCGTCTGCGGAAACTCCTGCACGAAGCGGATGTATTTTGGCACTTTGAAGTGCGCCAGGTTCGCGCGGCAGAACTGCCGCAGCGCGTCCTCGTCGAGGTCCGCGCCCGGCTTCAGCTTGATCCAGGCGCATAGTTCTTCGACGTAACGTGCATCCGGCACGCCCACCACGACCGCCTGTTCGATGTCCGGATGCGTAAACAGAAACTCCTCGATCTCGCGAGGATAAACGTTCTCGCCGCCCCGGATGACGAGATCCTTCAATCGCCCGGTGATGCGGTAGTAACCATTTGCTTGCCGCACGGCCAGGTCGCCGGTGTGCAGCCAGCCTTGCGGATCGATTGCGGCGGCGGTGGCTTCGGGATTCTTGTAATACTCGATCATCACGCCGTGCCCACGAGCGCAAAGTTCCCCCTGCTCGTTGTCGCCCAGTTCGCTGCCGCTGGCCGGATCGACCAGCTTGACCTCGACGCCCGGCAGCGGCCGGCCGACCGTCTCCACTCGCAGCTCGACGGAATCGTCCGTCCGCGTCTGCGTGATCACCGGCGAGGCTTCTGTCTGGCCGTAAGCGATTGTCACTTCGCGCACGCCCATTTGACGGATGACTTGCCGCATGACCTCGATCGGGCAGGGACTGCCGGCCATAATTCCGGTGCGCAGCGACGTGAGGTCTCGCCGGCCGAAGCTCTCGTGTTGCAACTGGGCGATGAACATCGTCGGCACGCCGTAGATGGCCGTCGCCCGCTCGCGCTCGATGGCGTCCAGCGTGGCGGCGGCCTGGAAATGTTCGGCCGGTACGATCATCGCGGCGCCGTGGACCACCGCGCAGATGGTTCCCATCACGCAACCGAAACAATGATAGTACGGCACCGGGATGCAGAGCCGGTCTTGCGACGTCATGTTCTGGCAATCGCCAACGTAGTACGCGTTGAAGAGCAGATTGCGATGGCTCAACGTGGCGGCCTTGGGAAAGCCGGTCGTCCCGGAGGTGTACTGGATGTTGATCGGCTCGGCCGGGGAAAGCGCGTTTTCCGCGGAGCGCAGGTCGGTCTCGACGCCGGCGCCGCGGCGGCGCATCTCTTCCCAGCAAATGGCCCCTGGCGGCGGATCGCCTTTCAACGAGACGACCCAGCGCAAGCGAGGGAACTCATCCGAGGCGATTTCTCCCGGCCGTGAACGGGCCATCTCGGGACAGACTTCGGCCAGCATGGCGAAGTAGTCGGAAGACTTGAACTGATCGACGAGGAACAGCGCCACGGCGTCGCTTTGGCGCAGCACGTAATGCAGTTCGAAGGGACGATAGGCGGGATTGATCGTGACCAGCACCGCGCCGATCCTTGCCGTGGCGAATTGCAGGATCGGCCACTCGGGGACGTTGGTGGCCCAGACGGCCACGTGATCTCCTTTGCCCACGCCCAAGGCCAGCAGTCCTTGGGCAGCATCGTCCACCTGGCGATCGAACTCGCGATAGCTCAGCCGCAATCCGAGGGCGGGAAAAACGAGCGCGTCGGCATCACCGCGCTGTGCAGCCGTCCGTGACAGGACTTGGCCGAGCGTGAGCCCCTCCACCCACGGTAGTGAATTTGTCATCAGTATTCGATTCGATCGAACATGGCGACGGCGACGGGCACGAAGATCATCAGCGGCCCCCAGGCCGCCAGGGCGGGCCGCAGTATGGCTTCGCCGCCAAGGTATTGAAACCCCATCACGACCATCATAAACGTTCCGCAGACGGCTCCGCAAAAGCCTGCCGCCAGGAACACGTTGCGGTTCGTGCCGTTGAGCACCAGCGGCAACCCCAAAAACAGCAGCGTCATATCCAGCAGCGGCTGGATCAGCCGCGCGTGGATCGACACTCGGACGTCGGCGCCGAATTCGCCGGCCAGGCCCAAGCTGGGATTGGAAAGTCCTTCCACCAGTTGCCTGGTCGAAGAAAACTGCCGCCAGGTCTGGCCGCCGCTGAGCTGATCAAAATTGACGTTGCTGACCACGAAACACTCATCCGGCTTGAGCCACTCGGGCTCGTCGTGCGGCGTAATCAGTAGCAGACGCCCGTCCTGTTCAATCGACGGCAACTCCGCGAGCCCTTGCGGTTGCGTTACGCCCCGAAAGAGGTATCCGCCTGGTCGACCGTTTTCGGGCGCCTGGTAATAGGCGTTCTCGGCCGCGAGCTGCTTTCCTTGGTCGTAAAGCGATTCCGTAAACATGAACCTCGGCAGGTAGACCCGCTTCTCGTTGGCGTAGGCGACTTTGCCTTGCAGCAAGATGTTCGTTTCGTTGTCGTAGCGGGGCTTGAGATCCTGGGCATACTCGCCGCGCAGGTTTTTGGGGTCGCGGGCCAGCTCATCGGCCAGCGGCGGAATGACGAACTCCCGGCAAGCCGAAGTGGCCAGGCTGATGCAGAAGGAAGCGGCGATAATCGGCACGATCACTCGAGTCCGCGAGACGCCCGCCGCCATCAGGGCCGTCAGTTCGTTGTGCCGCTGGATCCAGGTTACGGTGAACATGCCGGCGATCATCGTCAGCATGGAACTGATCCGCTCGAAGAACAGCAACGTGCGGTAGGCGTAGAACTCGCCCATGATTCCCAGCAGCGTTCCTTCCTTCTCCGTGTAACGCAGGAACTCGTCGAGATTGCTGAATGCGTCGAATACGACGTACAGCCCGTCGAGGCTGATGAAACAGATCAGGAAGACATGGATGAACTGGCGCAACAGGTAGCGGTCGATGATCCGCATGTGCACTCCAGGGAAATAGGCGAGCGACGGGCAGGGAAAGTTTGTGCCGCACGGCCTTGAAAGCGCCGTTGCTTTCGTACTACGCAGCTCCTACTGCGTGAAGCGGCAATTGGGCGGTGGAAAGAATAAGAAAAAGTCGCCGCCACGGTCAACAGCGGCTGCCTGATCCGCTGATGGGCGCTGGCGAGCGAGCCAGGCGACGCTGCATAGCGCCTAGTTTGCCGAGCCGCGCGAGACCGAACAAAAGTTTTAAGAAACTGCTCTTGCAATCCGTTCTGCCGAAATTCGGCGAGCGGACGCAAAAACCTCTGCCTGTTCGTCCTAGTTTGCCCAACATCGTGAATTTAGGGGCCGACTCTGCCGGATGTGCCGCATTTGCGGCAACTTTTGCCGTTCTTACTCAACTAGTTCACGCAGCACTTCCGATACTACCCGCACGGGCACAGCATCGACTCTCCGCTGTGGAGGGTGTGCGCGGAATCTTCTGACGGTAAGGTAGACACAAACGATGTCGATCAATCGCATGAAGTTGTGGCTTGCACTGGGCTTGCAACTCCTGGTGACGTCAACAGCCGCGGCCCAAGAGCTCCAAGAGGACGAGTGGCTGCCGGGTATCCGCGATACCAAGCTGTTCGCCCCTGCAGACCTCAGCTACTACGGGAACGGCCCTCGACGCAACAAGGGCTGGTTCTTCACCATCGAAGGGTTGCAGTGGGCCACGTCCGCTCCTGAGCGTACGAGCATTGGCAACCCCGATTACCACCCGCTCACGTACGATGGCCAAGGCTATGCCATCCAACAGAACACGATGGACACCGGGTTCATCATTCCCTACATGAGGCAGGGCGAGCGATTACAGCTCGGCTTCGTCGACGAAGACGGAAAGGGCTGGTTGGTCGGCACGACCGTCTTGCATTCGGCGACCTCTCACGGGTATGCGTCGAACGCCGGCGTCTCGTTTTACGCCCCCTTCGTCAACGGCGTGAACGCGTTGGAAGGCTTCGTGCAGGAGCCGCTTGTGGTTCCGACGAATCAGCCTGACGGCTTTATCGGCGGCGGACAAGGCGGCAATATCGCCATCGTCAACGCGGACATCAACCACAACAACGTGTTCGGCGCCACCGGTCAGGACATCGGCACGCCGAACGCCACCCCGCCGCCGGACTTCGTTCCGCCGCCCGACGGCTTCCCGGACATCCTGGCCGCCACCGACTACGGCGATCTGGTGCAGTTGCCCGTGATCTTCCCTCACCTGGAAACCAAGTACACCTCGCGGCTCTGGGGCATCGAAGTCATGCGAACCTGGCAACTGGCCAAGGGCAAACATGGCGGCGCCTGGGACTTTATGGCCGGCGTACGATACCTGCGGTTCCGAGACAACTTCTACTTCAGCGGCACGGGCCCTTCACAGACCGTAACGCTGGTGCCTGTCAACGGCAGCAGTTCGAGTTCCAACACGACTTCGCCCGGGACCGTGATGGTGGGCGTGCTCTCCGACACGGCCTTCACTCAGACGGGCGATAATAACCTGGTTGGTCCTCAGATCGGCCTGCGAAACCTGATCGGCAAGGGGCGGTTCTCGCTAGCCACCGAAGCCCGGTTCATGGCCTCCGCCAACTTCCAGAATATCCGCCAGAATGGTTGGGTCGCTTCCAGGGCGAACATGGGCAGAATCATCCCGACTTTCCCCTTGATCTATCAGGATAACAATGTGAATTACGGCACGATTGTGCCGCAGATCAGCACGCCCAACCTCTCGCCGCAGGGAGTCAACCACACCCACCACAGCACGCAGTTCTCGCCGGTCGGCGAATTGCGGCTCAACGCCCAGTATCAGATTTACCGTTCACTCTCGGTGAGCGTCGGCTGGACGGGATTGGTGATGGGCGGCATGGCCCGCTCCACCAATATGGTCAACTATGCACTGCCGAACTTGGGCATCCTGAACACCGGCAATCGGCAGGTGGTGTTCGTCAACGGCGTGACCTTCGGCGTCAACTTCAACCGTTAGGCGGGTTTGACGCTTGAGACGAGCTGCGGGACGCAAACAGCCCGACCGATTCCTTGGAGTCGGTCGGGCTGTTTGCTATGGCACGCTCAATTGAACCACGGCTCTTTTGGCACGTGCTTGATCTTCAAGGCTGAAATTAGCTCGGATGCCTTGATGTCTTTGGTCGCCTGCTCCCACAGGTCATCCTGGTTGCCGAAGATATGCTCCAAGGTGGCCGGAGCGGTCAGCCAGGCGTCTTCTTCCAGTTCTCGCTCCAACTGCCCCGAGCCCCAGCCGGCATAGCCAACGAAGTACCGCGCGCCGTCTTGGGCCTGGGCCGCCAACCGTTCCAGGTTTTCCTGGCTGGCGGCGACGTACACGCCCGGCAGCACGTCGATCTCTGACAACTCCGCTTGCGAGTGTACGGCCATCAACGGCCCTTCGACCGGACCGCCCAGGCACAGCGGCGCATTGCTTTCGCAGTCGCTCTCGCTCACCTGTTCCCAGATCTGGCGGATCGTAGCGCGCGTCGGGCGATTGAGGATTACGCCGGCGGCGCCGTCTTCGTCATGCCGAAAGATCAGCACCACCGTGCGAAAGAAGTTCGGATCTCGCAAGTCGGCTGCGGCGACGAGCAGATGTCCTTGCAATGAATTCATGCTTCCTCTCCCAAACTGGCGAGGGAAACGTCCTCGGTCTCTCGTCTTAACATTAACCAGGCGGTAGGGGCCAACACCAGCGCCATTCCTGCCACGGTCAGCGGCGCAAACGTTCGCCCCCACAGCAGTCTATCGTATACCACGGCAAACGCCACTTGCGCCAGGCCCACCACCGATACCTTGGCGGGCGGTCCCGCCACAAATGCTTTGGTCAGAAACATCTGCCCGATAGTTGCAGCAATTCCCACGCCAAGCAGCATGAATAGCACCGCCGGTTGATCCAGCCCTGCGGTTGGCTCAGAACTAGCCAACCACGGGAATAACAACGAACAGGCCAGCAAACCGACCGTGGAGAAGTGTGCCACAATCGCTCGCGGGTCGATGCCTTGCACTTCGTGCAGCCCGAGCATGGCCACGGCCGTCGAAATCGAACTGGCCAGGGCCACCAGCGACACGAAGTTGCCGTTGGCGAAATGCGGCTGCTGCACCAGCGCCACGCCCGTTAGCCCCGCCGCCAGGCAGAGCCAGGTTTTGGGCGTAGGAACCTCGTCGTACAACGGCCAACTCAACAACGTCACCCAGAGCGGAAACATGTTGGTCAGCGTCATCAATTCGGAAACGTGCATCCGAGGCAGTGCGTAAAAGGTGCACACCAGGCTGACGCTGCCCGCCAGGCTGCGGACCCACAAGCTGCGCGGACGCCAGAAAACCAGCCGCGCACGAGCCGCCTTCGCCAGCAACACGGCAAACAGCATGGCAAACCCGGTTCGGCAGGCGGCGACCACGAGCCAATCGCACTTTCCTTCCAGCGCGCGGGCCAGAGCGGCCATCGTGGCGAATGCCAGCGATCCGCCCAGCATCCACAGGTACGGCAATGCAGCTCGGTTGAACACGTTTCCCGATAAGTTTTCAAAGCCTGGCGGCAAGCCTGGTTCCACTTGCCGCGCTGCTCGTCTACGCGGCCACTCGCGAGCGGCCGGTCGACCAGCTATGATGGAACGCCAACCTCGAACGAGCCGGACCGCCTGCGCCGGTATTTCCGGATCTAACCATGAGCGGCCGTCTGAACGCAAGGGGGGCTTGCCTGGTTGACGGCCTGGATGCTCGAGCGGTTCGCGCCCCTGGGCGATGACAGGCGAGGCCGCGGCAACCGCGCTGTCGCCAGAGGAGCGCCGCGGCCATGAAATCTCATTTTGATTCTGCGCCATGTATCCGGCGGGTACGCTTCCAGCGCCTGCCGTAGCGACAAACACCTCGAGGAGCAGGAGCCAGAGCGTCGGCATGCCCAAACCGCTGGTCGTTATTGACGTGGTCGGTCTGACCTATGACCTGATCGGTCCTGACACCCCTCACATTAAACGCCTGGCCGAGCGTGGGTTCGCACGTCCGCTGGGCACGGTGCTGCCGGCCGTTACCTGTTCGGCCCAGTCGACATTGCTCACCGGGCTGCTGCCGCGCGATCACGGCATTGTGGCCAACGGCTGGTATTTCCGCGACCTGGCGGAAGTCTTGTTTTGGCGACAATCCAATCGGCTTGTCGGCGGCGAGCGCATCTATCAGGCGGGCAAACAGCGCGACGACGCGTACTCCACCGCCAAGATGTTCTGGTGGTACAACATGTACGCCGACGTCGAGTGGTCGATGACGCCCCGGCCCAGCTATCCGGCCGACGGCCGCAAGATCTTCGACAGCTATAGCCAGCCGGCCGAGTTGCGGGACCAACTGCAAGCCCGGCTCGGCGTGTTCCCGCTGCTGAAATTCTGGGGCCCAGGCGCCGGTATCGAAAGTTCTCGCTGGATCGCCGACGCCAGCGTCGACTTGTTCCGGGAAAGGCGCCCGGCGCTGACGCTGGTCTACTTGCCCCATCTCGACTACAACCTGCAGCGGCTCGGACCGGACGATCCGCGCGTCGCCGCAGACGTGCGGCTGGTCGACGCCGAGGCGGGCAAGCTGATCGATGCCGCGCAGCAGCATGGCGCCGAGGTCGTCGTGCTCTCCGAGTACGCCATCACCGGCGTGAGCCGCGCGGTACACATCAATCGCGTGCTGCGAGAACATGGCTGGCTGACGGTCCGCCGCGAACCGCTCGGTTGGGAAACGCTCGACTGCGGCGCCTCCAAGGCATTTGCCGTGGCTGATCACCAGGTCGCGCACGTCTATGTGCGGCGCAAAGAGGACATTTCGAAGGTGGCGGCATTGCTCGAGCGGACCGCCGGCATTGAACGCGTCCTCGATCGAAGTCAGCAGGCGGAATTCGGCCTCGACCATGAGCGCTCCGGCGAGCTGGTGGCCGTCGCCGCTCCCGACGCCTGGTTCACCTATTACTTCTGGCTGGACGATGCGTTGGCGCCCGACTATGCCCGCACCGTTGATATCCATCGCAAACCGGGCTATGACCCCGTCGAGCTGTTCATCAATCCGGAGTTGCGGGCGCCCAAATTGCGAGTCGCCTGCCGGCTTGCGCAAAAGCTACTCGGTTTCCGCTACTACATGGATGTGATCGGGCTCGACGCGAGCATCGTCAAGGGGAGCCACGGTCGTTTGCCTGCGACAGGGCGCGAAGCGAGCGAAGGCCCCGTCTTTATCTCGTCGTCGAAAGCGATCGAACGGGATTCGATCGCGATGACCGACGTGAAAGACCTGCTCCTGCGGCTTCAATTTGATTAGACGGCTATCCGCCCGCCAGCCGCGCCTCCAAGGTAATTCGAGCGGCGGCAAGCAACTTGGATACCGGGCAATTCTGCTTGGCCGTTTCAGCCTGCTGCTGGAACGTCTCGTCGTCGATTCCCGGCACGTCCGCGTCGGTCTGCAGGTCGATCTGCGGAATTCCGAAGCCGGCGTCTGTTTTTTCCAGGTGGACCTTGGCAATCGTATGCACGCGTCGGGGCGTGAACCCGGCCTGGCTGAGTCCGTGGGACAAGGCCATGGAAAAACATCCGGCGTGCGCCGCGGCGATCAATTCCTCCGGGTTCGTGCCTTGACCCGCCTCGAATCTGGACGAGAACGAATACGCCCCCTCGAACGCCCCGCTGCCCAGTTTGACGGTCCCCTGGCCCTCTTTCAGATTTCCTTCCCAAGCCGCTTCGGCATTACGAGTGGGCACGGCGCTGCTCCTGTTCTGGAGGTTTCATAGTCTGCGTTGCTTGACATAAACGTTTCGACCGACGCGCCGCGGCGACTTTGAGGTCTCGCAGCGTCTCCGCTATCATAGTTTCCGTCGCAACCAGTCATAGACGGTCGCGGTGCAAATTCCGTATGCCACATGCTCAAGCCGCTTCCATCCTCGCCGTTCGTTCATGGTTCTCCCTCTTCGCTCAGCTATCGGCTCGGCGGGTTGCGTCCGATCGTGCTCTCTCCCTGGCTTCCTTGCTGCTGTATTTGCGGAGGTCCGCTTCCTTCGGTGGCCCGCTTGTTCGCAGGCGTTCCGCCGACCGCGCCGCCAGCCGGTCCGGAGTAGGATACTTCTTCTTCGCTGTCGATGGCGCGGGCGAGTTCGCTGCCGCCGCCCGCGGCGTCGATGTCGACGCCGTCCGGGTCGCCGCGGCCCACGTTGGTCCCTGCCAGGCCTCGGGCGGCGCTGCCGCCGGCCGGCGCGCCGGCCGCGTGGCGGTCTCCTGCGCCGCTGCCGGCCGGACCGCGCTGGTTCGGCGGAACCTCGTCGGGTCGATGTCGGCCGGCAATAACGCCTTCGGCCTCGAGGGCGTCGGGATTAGGACGATTCAGGTTTGATTGCTGTTTTGTCATGGCTCAATGCTCTCCTTGGGTTTCTGCGCAACCGAGTCTGCAAATCGGGCGCCGCCGCTTGAGGCGGTTTCATACTGGCGGGCCGCCTCCGCTCAGCGAATCACGGATGCCACCAGACTTGCAGCATGCCAGGACGATGAGCCAGTTCAGAAACGACCGGCGGCACTCCGGTATCGCTGGCTTTCGCGCGCCAGCGGATGGCGAACCGCAACCTGCGAGTCTGGTTTTCCAGATAGGCCGCCCGGCAGGAAGCGATAGCGAAGCCGGCCGCCGTCAGTCGCTCGCGGAGTTCCTCTTGGGTCGGCCCGTCCGCGGCAACAACAAGTGACAAACGGCTGCGTCGCTCGGCAACCATCACCCGGTCAATCCATTTGAGCGCGCACAACACGAACATCGCCAGCCCTAGCGCCGCCAGTCCCAAGACAATCTGTCCGCCGCCGAAACACAGGCCCATGATCGTCAGAAACCAGAGCGTGGCGGCCGTCGTGATGCCGGTGACTCTCTTCCCGTGCCGCAGAATGGCGCCGCCGCCGATAAAGCCCATGCCGGAGAGAATGCCCAACGGCAGCCGCAGCACGTCCATCGAGGCAAAAGACTCGGGCGCCTTGCCTCGCGCATCGAGCAGCAGGTTGGCCTGGATCATGGCAATTGACGCGGCCAGGCTAACCAGAATCGCAGTCCGCAACCCGGCGGCGTGCCCGCGCTCTTCTCGATTGAACCCGATCATTCCTCCGGCAAGAACGGTCCAGAGCAACCGCCAGGCGATTTCCTGCCAGGACAGATCGACGTTCATGTCTTACCTCTGCACTCCATTTGGTCAATCGTCGACCGCGCGGGTCGTCGGCAAATCGCATCTCGGCAGCGAGCACGTGCATCGCAACACGGCCCCTCGAGATGCCCGGTTGACGTGAGCGCAGATTCTATTGAGGCAAAACGCGTGCCGGCGAACGCTTCTTCCGCAGAGACTTTGGCCAGACGCAGCGGGCCAGACGCGCCGCCCCTATTGGCCTGCGAGCTGCTTGGCCTTCTGCACTAGTTCGGCGAACTCGGTGCGGTAGCCCTGCGGATCGCTGCCCAGCCCTTCGCCGGCCAGTTCCAGCACGGCATCGTAGCTGGTATTGCCGGCATGCGGCGAGCGTCGCAACAGCATGCCGAAGGCGGCCACGGAGGCGGCGAATTTGAAATCGGTTCCGGCCTGACCGTACTTTTTTCCCTCGTCAATCGCCACGCACTCAATTAAGCGGCTCTCTTTCCCGTCGGGCTGCTTGTAGCGAAGTTTCAGCGTCAGCAACTCGTTGTTTCGGGCGGCATCCTTTAGCGCGGGAGACGAGCGTTGATATTTCAACTCGTCGACGCCGCCCGATTGCTGCGTCTTGCCGGCGGGCGCCAGTTCATACAGCGCCGTTACGGCGTGACCGGCGCCGACGTCGCCCGCATCTTTGCGGTCGTCGTGGAAGTCTGCATGCGCAAGCACCCGATTCTCGTAGCCAATCAGGCGATACTCTGCAACCTGGACCGGATTGAATTCGAGTTGCAGCTTGACGTCCTTGGCGATGGTGATGAGCGTACCCGACAGTTCCTCGACCAGCGCCTTGCGAGCTTCGCCCAAGGCGTCGATGTAGGCGTAGTTGCCGTTCCCTTTGTCCGCCAGCTTTTCCAGCGTGTCGTCCTTGAGATTGCCGGCGCCGAAGCCGAGCGCCGTGAAGAACACGCCGCCCCGGGCTTGTTCTTCAATCAACTTGACCAGCTCATGCTGATCCGTCACGCCGACGTTAAAGTCGCCGTCGGTCGCCAGAATCACGCGATTCGTTCCTTGGGGGATGAACGCTCCTTGGGCCGCGGCGTAAGCGGTTTGAATGCCTTCGCCCCCGTTTGTCGATCCGCCGGCCGTCAGGCCGCTGATGGCCGTCTCGATCTTGCGTTTCTCGGCGCCGCTGGTCGACGGCAACAGCAGGCCCGACTCGCCGGCGTAGGTGACGATCGAAACGCGATCGTTCTCCGTAAGTTGCTCCGTCAAGAGCAGCAATGCTTCTTTGACCAGCGGCAGCTTGTTCGACTGGTTCATTGATCCCGAGACGTCGATCAAAAACGTCAGGTTGCTCGCCGGGCGTCGATCCGCTGCAATCTCACGGCCTTTCAAGGCAATTCGCAGCAAGCGATGCTCCGCGTTCCACGGACAGCCGGCCACTTCCGTCGTGAGCGAAAACGGAACGTCGCCTTGCGGTTGCGGGTAGTCATAGCGGAAATAGTTGACGAGTTCTTCGATCCTCACGGCCGCAGGCGGCGGCAGGCGGTTGGCATTCAAGAATCGCCGCACATTGGCGTAGGAGGCGGTGTCGACGTCGATCGAAAAGGTCGACAGGGGCGCTTCGACGACCTGCACGAACGGGTTTTCGACCAGCACGGCGTAACTCTCGGTCGAGCCGGCGGAAGGGGGCGAGAATCCCCAGCCATTTCCATACGCCCCTTCCGTCCCCGGCGCAGCTCGCCCTAAGCCGGGCATAAGTTCCGCTTCAGACGCTACGGCAGGGCGCTGGGCGTTGGTTGCTCCGCCTGCCAAATGCAGGCGCGTCCCGCCGCCGGCTGTCATGCCCGGCGCCGCTTGATCGGCCGGCATCATCCCTGGCATGCCAGGCATTCCACCAGGCGCCGCTAGCCCTTGTCCCGGCATCATGCCCGCTGGTCCATCCATCCCCGGCATGCCTGCTGCGCCGTAGGGCAAGGCGGCTGAACCCGGTTGGCCCGGACGATCGTAATAGTAGTTGTATCTGCCCTGCTGCAGCGGCTCCGTCACAGCGGCGGCTGGAACGCTAGCCGGACCCGGGTATCCGCCTTTTCCCGTCGCCTCGTGCCAGGCGTTGTCGATTGTCGCGCCGC
>DASZUP010000339.1:0-7477 GCA_035547635.1 Pirellulales bacterium | reverse complement strand
TGGTGGTTGATCGGTTTTGCCGCTCAATGCCCTTAAGGCCGCGCCTCCTGAATAATCACGATCTTGCTAATCATCGCGCCGCGCAGGCAGCCGACCGTCGGCAGGCTGGAGCGGGACGAGTTGTGAGCGATCGAGTTCATGGCGCGCCAAAAGAGAGCAAAAATCAGTGTTTCCAAGCATACGACCCGCTTCAGGCCGTGTCAACGGGCGCACGTGCGGCTGTGGTTGGTACCGCTAAGGCCAGCGCAATCAGGGAGCCGTGATTCTGCCGCGCGACGCTGTAGCGGAATTCGTGAGAATTCCGGGCGTCCCGCACAGTTATCGAACTGCCTGCGACATCGCCGCGAAGGGCGCCTCCCGGAATCTTCACACGCTTCCGTTACTGGCAACAACGCCGGCCGTGTTCTTCGTTCGTATCGATCCCCAGCCTCTCGTAAAGCCCGCAATACCCTGTCAGTCCTCGATAAGCGATCAGGCCGCCGGCAAAAGCCAATAACAGGCCCGGCAATGAGAGGCGCTTCAGGCCGAGTGCTGTCAGCAATGCTCCGCCGATCAGGGAAGCCTTGCGCTCCGTCTTGCCGACGTTCACCGTCGGCGCCGGCAGCATGCTGATCAGATGGTCGACTTCCGTCCGTGCTTTATGAAGGGTGTCCGTGGCGCTCACGCGTTTCTCCCAAGGGAATCAGGTGATTGGATTATTTGCTGCACACCGCGTACCCGTGTGCAAGTCAGGCGCCAACCCATGGCGGGCGCCCGGCCGGTTGCAGCAGCGGACTGCTATCCGCGTGTATCCGCGTGCAGTGCGACTTCACGGGCGAAACCGTGATCTCAAGTCGGTCATGGTGCGCGCCGTTCGCGCAGGGATGCATCTCCGGTGGACTGGCAGGCGTACTTTAAGATGCACTTTTATGCAGCGTTTCGACTTTCCATGTTTGGCATGCCATCTGCAACCCTGCGACAATTGTCATGGAAAGGCGGCAAGCTGATTGCGCCCCGTGAGGCGTTCCCGGAACGCCACGATTGGAAAGACGTTTCAGAATCAACTTTGTGTGGAGAGGAGAACGGACATGCGAATCGTAGCAACCTCGCTGGCTTTGGCATTGCTGGCCTGGCAGTCGTCGCCGGCGCGGGCTCAAACCGCCGCTGAGGGCGACACGGCAGCTTCAGGAAACGTTGAAGCGAACGTCGGCGGGACATCGGCCGCCGCGGGGGCCAACGCCGGCGCCAATGCCAACGCCAACCAATGGCGCTATCGCCATCACAACGGGCATTGGTGGTACTGGAATCCGAATAACTCCTGGTCGTATTGGAACGGCAACGGTTGGTCCGGCTACAACCCGCAGTCTTACGGCCAGTGGTACAACAACCAGCAGTTCGCGGGCCGCGGCTACGGCCGCTACACGACGGGCTATCGCGGCTATGGCAATGGCTATGGATACGGCAGCGGTTACGGCAACGGCTATGGATATGGCAATGGGTACGGGTATGGCGCCGGCGGTTACGGCTATGGGGGCTATGGCAACGGCGCCTACGGCAATGGCGCGTACGGCGGATACAATGCCGGCGGTCAGGCGGGCGCTGCTTTCGGCGGCGCGGTAGGCGGCGCCACGGGCGCTCGGGTCGGAGGAGCCGTCGGTAACGTCCTTGGTCGTTGATCGTCCAAAGAAAAACCGACGTTGATTTTCATCAGGCCCAGGAAAGGCGAGAGCTTTTCCTGGGCCTGTTTTCGTGCGCCACGCCTTGTTCAGGCGCCGATCGTCGCCTGGCGACTCACAGCGAACGGCGGATGAGCGGCGCTACCGGCTGCAGTGCTTTCATGCGTAGAACTTCTCGCATCGAGGCGCCCGGATGCCGTCGGCCGCTGGCCTGGTCGCGCCCGTCGCGAAGCACGTGATTGGCTTGCCGCATGTGACTGCGGATCGAAGCTTCGACTTGGGCTGCAATCTTCGGGTCTGCAATCACGACGCCCGTTTCCGTATTGAGGTATTCCGAACGCGGATCGAAATTGTAGGAACCGATGAACGCCGTCGCGCCGTCGATCACGGCCGTTTTGGCGTGCAGGTGATCCGGCCCGGCCAGTTCCCAAACGTCGACGCCGCGCGGCAGCAAAAAGTGATGTTTCTGATTGGTGAAGGCGGCGGCGACGAGCGTATGGTCGTTGCTGGCCAGCGAATTGGTCAACAGTTGCACGTGCACTCCGCGGCCCATCGCCTCGGCCAAGGCGGTCTTCAATTCGTGCGACATGAGGAAGTAGGGCGTTTCCAGCAGGATGCAGGAATGGGCGCAGCGAATGAGCTCCGTCAATTGCCGGCTGATGCCGCGAGGATGCCCTTTCCGCCCACAAGGATCGTAGACGAAGCAGACGCGAGCGACGGCGGTCGTGCAGGCCGCCGACCAGTCGGTCCCCGTGTCGGTCAGGACCGGCTGGCAGCAGATCGTCAGGCCGGCGCCTGCGGCAAGCCACAAGCAGGCCTGCTCGCAGGTCGGATGCGGACCGGCGGTGCAGACGCCGAGCTGACAGAGTTCCAGTTTGTCCTTCTGGTGCAGTTCCTGCCAGGGGCCGTCCTTGAGCCGGACGGGTTCGACCTCGGCGCAATTCCAGAGGCAATCGAAATAGCGCTGCGCCTGCTGCGCAATCTCGCCGCGCAGGTAGGCGTCGCGATCGAGGAAGTTCGTTTCTTCCAGGCCGAAATGCGCGTTGCGGATGTTCCGGCTGCCGACGATCAATTGCTCGCCGTCGACGATCAGAGTCTTGTCGTGCATTCGCAGGTTGATCCAGCGCGGATGCCGGCAGGAGACCGGGTGAAACTCCTTGATGGCGACCCCGGAGCGAACCAGTCGTTCCAGCACCTCGGCGGGCACGTCGTTGTGTTCCGCATCGACGACCAACCGCACGCGGACGCCGCGCAGCGCGGCCGCTTGAAGCCGCGAGAGAAACATCGCCCCGATGCGATCGTTTCCGATCCAATAGTAAGACGTATCGATCGAGACGGTCGCCTGATCCATGACGTCGACGCGAGCTTGCGCGGCTTCGTAGTTGGAAACGAGCAGGCGAAACACGTCGGCGCTGGCGGTTTCGCGGCATAAACCGAGCAGGGCCGTTGCCACCAGCGTTAAACATAGCTTGAACGACATCCGGTTCGTTTCCGCCGACGAAAGCCGGCGCCCTGGCAGCGAGGCCCCGTGGTACAACTCCTTGACCGTCGGCGCGCGGAGGCAGCGCTGCCGAGCTTGCAAAAAAACGCTCGCCATTCTTCTCGCCGCGCGGCTGGACACTACCGCCGGATGAGAATGCCGCAAGTCCGCGCGTGGCTGCGCACGACGATCCGGCATTTCTTTGTTCGGCTCTTTGCCGACGGAAATGCGGGCAGAGAAGGCTGCATTGCAAGCAGGAACTGACCGCTCAACGCCGCGGCGACCGATTAATCGGCCGAACCGAAAAAGTTTGGCGCTCAGACGCTGGGCAGGATCAAGTCCGCGTGCAGGAAGCGCCGCAGTTGCCGGACGACCGTGAGAAATTTGTCCATGTCAATCGGCTTCGTGATGAAGCTGTCGACGCCGAGCGATTCGCTTTGCAGCCGGTCTTCTTCGTCGTCGGAACCGGTCATGATCACGACCGGGATTGATTTCAAATCCAGGTCCGACTTGATCTCGCTCAGCAACTGCCGGCCGTCCAGCTTGGGCAGGCACAGGTCCAGCAGGATCAGATCGGGGCGGGGAGCGCGGGCGAATTTGCCTTCCTGCCTCAAGAACTCCAACGCTTCCTGGCCATCGCGAATGAGCGTCAAGCGATGTTGAATCTGACCTTTTTTCAAGGCGGCGATCGTCACGCGAGCGTCGACCAGGCCGTCTTCGACCAACAGGATTTCCATTGGTCTGCCTATCGTCTGGTTGGACATAGGTTGCCTCTCTTTACCAACGCTACAAGCCATCACGGCCAACGAGAGAATCTCTTGCCGTGTCCGCAAGCCCAACGCCTTCCGTCGTTCTTCGCGAAACGATGCGAAGCGCGACGGCGCGCGTCACCCCAATTATATGCGGCCGCTCCAGGACGTTTCCAATTCCCTCATCAATCCAGTCTGCCAGGAAATGGGGGCCTTGTACAGTACTCTTTCCGCGCGCGGGCGGCGGGCCGGGGCGACCGAGAGAGATCTAACGATTGCAGGGGGGAAGGTCAGCGACCGGCGGCGCGGACCGGTTGCTTCAAGCCGGGCGCCAGAAGCCTGGCGAACCAGGGGCGGTTCTGCTGGGCGCACAGCGGGCTTTCCGCTTCCCAGCTTTCAAACCAATAGTCGGCGGTGATTGCGCGCCAACAATCGTCGGCATCGTCGCGCCACGTAAGCGACCATTGATTGTCGACTCGAGCGGCGACCATGTCGCTCGCCAGCCAACGATGATCGAGGCAAACCCAATCGCCTTGCACGAAGTCGAAGAAGAACACGAGCTGAGCGCCGTCCTCGACATGCACCACGGCGATGGAATCGACGTGTTCTTCGACCAGGCAATCGGGCGCTGAACCGCACGCCAGAAACAAGACAAGCGCGAGCATTTCCCTGCTCCTGCCGTCGAAAGGATGAAGCCCGTTGGAATTATAGCGCGGCCAAAGCGCGGTCAATCATCGGGCCACAAGACGCCGCTGCGACGACTCGATCGCAGCGCTGCGAAGACGCGCTAATGCGCCCCGACGCCGCGCTACTGTTCGTCCAACGGCAGTTCAATCGGCTCGCCGGCAGCAGCGCTACGCGCGACGGCTTCAGTGAATTCCATATAGCGAACGCCAGCGGCAAAGTCGGTGAATTCGATCGTTCCTTCGCCGCGGATGGCAGCGATAAACTCTTCCTCGACTCGCCAACCCAACTCTTCGCCGGGCGGAACCTCGATCTCGCGGAGCTCGCTTTCGCCCCGACGCGCGCCCCACAAGCGATCGTGCGGCGCCAGTTCATACTTGATGGCGCCCTCGCTGCCGTAGAGTTGGATCTGCGTTCCCGCGCCGAACCGGGCCACGCCGCTGAAGTGATAAACCGCGTGGGCGCCGTTTTCCAACACCGTCAACACCTGCACGCTGTCGGGAGTTCCCACCTGGCGGCGCATGCCTGTGGCGGGATCGAGACGTTCCGGAACGAATGCCTGGACCTGGGCGAAAACGCGCACCGGGTGCGGTATCCAGCGGGTCAGCGTCTCGTGCACGATTCCCAGGCTGAGCATGTTGAACCCGCTCAACTCGTGTACCTGTCGCCAGCTTAGCGGCCGTTCCGCGTCGGCCAGGCTGTCGTTGGCCGCCGTGACCGTCACTTCGCGCAACTGGCCCAGAAAGCCGGAGTCGAGCATCTGTTTGATCACGCGATGGGCCCGAAACCCGAACGGGCTGGGCACAATCTGGCAGACCAGTTCGGGATGTTCCTGGCTGGCCGCGAGCATTCGCCGCGCCTCTTCGGCGTTCATCGCCATGCGGGCTTCGGTCAGCACGTGTTTGCCCGCCTCCAACGCCGCCAAGGTGACGGGACAATGCAGGTAAGGCCAGGCGCCGATTACGACGGCGTCCAGTTCCGGATCGGCGACCAGGTCCTGCCAGTGCTGGTAGGTCTTCGGAATGCCGAACTCGCGGGCGGCCGCCTCGGTCGATTCCTTTCTGCGATTGCAGACCGCCACGATCTCCACGTTCTCGCAGGCCCGCAGTCCGCCGACGTGTCTCAGCCGCGTATTGCCGCCCAGGCCGACGATACCGACGCGGATGGGTTGGTTTGCTCGCGAGGTGGTCATGAACGCAAGTCCTTGAACGTGTTGAGAGGCGGTAAGCAGGCCGATGCCTGGGTAATACGATGCAGCGCGCGGCTCGGGCGCCTGCAAGGCTTCCATTAGAGCCGCAACGCCCCTGCGATGGAAATGTCGCAAACGCCGCCCGAGCCGATATACTGAGAACCGTACCGACTTTCTCGTCGTGAAAAGGAGCAAGACCATGACCTGCGCAGCATCGTGTGCATGCCTCACGGCAATCTGCCTGTTTATCGCCGGCGCGGATGCTGCGGAAACCGCCGCGGGCCAGGTGCAGCAGGATAAGGAGGCGCTGGCGGCGCTGCAGGTTTACGTGGGCGGCTGGCGCGGCGTCGGGCAGTTGCGGCGAGGGTCGAATCGAGGCGCCTGGACGGAAGCGGCCGATTGGGCCTGGAAGTTCGACGGCGAGCGGGCTGCACTCGTCTTCGCGGCGCCCGAAAGCAAGTATTATGCTTCGGGCCGCTTGATTCCCGGCGACAAGCCGGGCGAGTTCGAACTGCGGGCTCGGCGCGCCGGCGGCGAACAGGAAGATCGATTCACCGGCCGCATCGACGCCAAGCAGCAGCTTGTGCTCGTCGCCGAAACGCCCGCCGAAGATCTGCCGAACCGCATCTCTGTTCGCACCGTCGCCGGCGGCGATCGGTTGATCGTGCTCTACGAAAAGCAATTGGCGGGCGCCGATCGCTATACCCGGATGGCCGAGGTCGGTTACACGCGCAAAGGAAGTTCGTTCGCCCAAGGCTCGTCGCAGCCGGAGTGCGTCGTGACCGGCGGCTTGGGAACGATCAAAGTCGAGTACCAAGGCAAGACCTATCTGGTCTGCTGCACCGGCTGCCGCGACTTGTTCAACGACGACCCCGAAGGCGTGTTGGCCGATTACCGCGAACGGAAAGCGAAGGAGAAAGCGGAGCGAGCCAAAGAAGACTGAGGCCGTCGTCAGGCGGCCCGACTAGCGCTCCATCGCATCGGCGACAATCGTGCCGATGCGGCCGGCCAGCGGATTGACTTTGCCTTTGCCGTCCGGGTGCAGCCGATTGCTGAGAAAAATGACGGTCAGTTCCAACTCGGGATCAATCCACAGAGCCGTGCCGGTAAAGCCGCCGTGCCCAACGGCGCGCGGCGAAAACGTCTCGCCGCGATTTGACGAGTAGCCCGACTTCATGTCCCAGCCGAGCCCGCGCAGCGCCTCGCCAGGCACGCGCTGCGGCGAAATCATCGTGGCCACAGTTTCAGGGGCGAGTATTCGCACGCCTTCGTATTCGCCGCCGTTGAGCAGCATCTGCGCGTAAACGGCCAGATCCTCAGCCGTCGAAAACAGGCCCGCGTGTCCGGCCACGCCGCCGAGCGCATAAGCTCTCGGATCGTGGACTTCGCCTTGCATCCATCGTCCGTCGCGCTGCTCAGTCGGAGCGGCGCGCTCGCGCAGCGAAGCGGCGGGCAAGTAACCGGTTTCTTTCAGTCCGAGCGGTTGAAAGATGTTCGCGTGCGAAAAGGCGTGTACGTCCTGACCCGATACGCGCCGCACCAGTTCGCCCAAGACCATGAAGCCGACGTCGCTATAGATGAACCTGGAGCCGGGTTCGGCCGAAAGCGACAAATTGAGCAACCGCTGGATGGCCCGATCATGACCATCCGCGAAGTCCTTGATTGAATTGTCGGCGATCAGCCCGCCTTGGTGGGTCAGCAACTGGCGGACGGTAATCTC
>DASZUP010000338.1:0-9426 GCA_035547635.1 Pirellulales bacterium | reverse complement strand
GATCCGCGGAGCGCGGGCCTGCTCCGGAGAGATATAGTCGAACGTGCCCAACGTCACGCCGCTGGCGGTCAGGTCTTCTCCGTCGGCCTGCACGTGGTGCGACCGGGCCAGGCCCATGTCAACCAGCTTGGCGCGACCGTCTTCAGTAATAATGACATTCGATGGCTTGATGTCGCGGTGGACGACGTTGCGGCTGCAAGCGTGCGCCAGCGCCTCGGCAATTTGCAGGGTATAGCTGATCGCCTCGGCCAACGGCAACGGACCGCGTTTCTCAACCGACTCTCGCAGATTCACGCCTTCGATGAACTCGAAGACAATATAGTTGAGGCCCTTGTCCTCGCCGACGTAGTAGACCCGGGCGATGTTTTCGTGATCAAGCCGGGCCGCCGCTTGGGCTTCGTTCTGAAACCGCCGGCGGGTTTCGTCGTCGGAACCCTGATCGCGGGAAAGCACTTTCAGCGCCACTTCGCGATTGAGCATCGTGTCCAGGGCGCGAAATACGGCGCCCATGCCGCCCCCGCCGACGTACTCGATCAGCTCGAAGTGATTGAGCCGTTCCCCGGCGAGCAGCTTGCCGACTTCCAGCGCCCCGGTCGCCCGCTCGACGGCATTGGCGGGAAGCGGGGGTCGCTGCGAGATCACGGTCTGATCGTCCGGCTCGACTCGCTGGTCAATCCCCAGCGCGTCCTCGGCACGGATACCGCTATCCGACGCCTTGGGCAGCGACGGAGATCGTTGACTCGAACCGGCTGTATTCATGGCGAGCTATACGTCTCGGTCGATCAGTCGTTGGGGCGCCCCACGCCGGCTCCGATCCTTCACACGTCCGGCAAGCGCGAGAGCGGGGCGCAAGCCTGCTGTCGGGGGACGAACGTCCCGAAAGAACCTGTTAAAAACCCGTTTACCGGCCGGATTCATCGTAGTCTCGACCCGACTTAACCGTCAATGAAAAACAGCCGCCCGCCGGCGATCCCCGCATCCGCCATGCCGACAGCCATGATTAGCAGGGCCTGGCAATTCTGGCAACTCCGGTCGCTCACGGCGACTCCGCCTGCCGTACACGCTTGTGGCGACGGACAGCCGCCGAAAACGGGGACGCGAATTTCGTCGTGGTGAAAGCGCCTACCTGCAAATCATCGCCCAGCCGGGACAAGCCCGGATCGCGGCGGAACCTTTGCCTTTTTGAGAAAACTTGGTGCCCGCTGGGACAAGACACTTGGGCGAATGAGAATTTCGAGCCTGCCTAAACTTTAGGCAGGCCGTCCGACGCCCGAAAGAAAGCAGGCCTGCTCAAAATGAAGGCAGGCCGAAACGCTTTTCCTAAGTGCTAGCAGCGCAATGCTATCGGCGCTGGGCTTGACTGCACCTGCACCATTGGCCAACGCGGTCGCCGGAGGGCGGCCAGGAAACAGGAGTCCTTCTACCAGGAGAGTGTTGATGACCACGAAGGAGCAAGAGGTTTACCAGGCCGCGGAGCGGCTTTACCAGGCGAACCTCGATTGGGCCAGTTTTTTCCGCGAGACGTTGGGCGCTACCGGCGTAGCCCGTGCCGTCTTCAAAGAACTCGACGAGTGGGTGGCGTTTCAACAGACTTACGAGTACTCCGCAATCCAGTTGATGATCGCCAAGCTGCGAGAGCGGGGCGCTCAGACGCCCGACGAACCGACCAAGGTCATCACCATCCGCTTGCCGCAGAGCCTGCAGGAGGCGCTGCGCGTGGAGGCGGAGAGCATGCAGACCAGCGTTAACAAGCTCTGCATCTCTAAGCTGATGCAGATTATCGACAACAGCCTCGTTCCCAACGAAAGCGCCGCCAAGGCGGCTCGCGAGGCCGAGCGAGAAAGGGAGCCGGCTCAGACGGAATAAGGAACCGGAATAGAAAAAAATCGGAGCGGACCTGTAAGCCGGGTTCTGTGCCCGTCCAACGGATTGGACGGGCGACGGCCATTTCTCTAGGGGGCTGATTACTCAGTCCCTCAAGCGGCCTACCCGGAAGTCGGTAACGGACCGGACCGATCCGCGCGCCAGACGCACACCGCTTGCGCGGCGTGCGAAGGGCGACTGCTTCCTGTTTGGCCTTGCTCCGGGCGGGGTTTACCTAGCCAAGCTGGTCGCCCAGCCTGCTGGTGAGCTCTTACCTCACCGTTTCACCCTTACCGCACGATCGGCCAAAGCCGATCGCGAGGCGGTTTACTTTCTGTTGCACTTTCCCTAACCGGCAGACTGGTTTCCCGCGCCTACCGGCTGGTGGGCGTTACCCACCGCCCTGTCCTGCGGAGCCCGGACTTTCCTCCCGCCGGAGTCTAGCTCCGGCCAGCGGCCGTCCGGTCCGCTCCGAAATTTCCAATTAGCTACCTGTCTGGTCGATGGGGCTCCTCAACGGAAACCATCTCTTTGCAACTATACCACGCGCCGCCCCGCAGGCGCCATTCTGCCATCAAAGGCTCACTGCTCTTCGGGCGGGAAAATAATTTTTTCTTCTCCGCTCCCCGTTGCCGCCGGAGCTTGGGCCGCTGTGCGTGGCGGCCCAGGACGTGCGAAACGGCCCAACGCCGGCCGCACAGGTGCAGCGCTATTTGGCGACGGCCGCTCCGCCATGTACGAAGTCCTCCAGCCGCTCCACCACCTCGCGCTGGGTTGCCAGCGTGTAATCCTTGTCGACGGTGGCAATGACGGCCTTGGCGGTTTGGGCGTCGAGCATGCCCTTCATCAGTCCCAGGAACCGCGGCGGCGCGGCGAGCACCAATCCGGCAAACTCGTTGTGCTTCAGCCCGTCCGCCAGTTTGTCCGTGAGCTTCCGAGCGAAGTGCATGTGCTCGACTTCGCGGGGGGAATTCCTCGGCTCCATGGCAGGCCGCCCCTCGCCGAAGCTCTGTTTTTGCGTTCCTCGCTCGACCGGCGAAATCTCGGCCGTTCGTTCGCGCGTTTCCAAGTGTTCAAATTCTTCGAGCAAGCGCCACGGCTCCCCGCGCTTCGACGCGGAAAACAGGCGTGCTCGGCTACCGTCAGCTACGAGAATCCAGGCATTCATTGCATTTCCTCCTCAGTTGTTGAGCATGGTCACTCATGCCGCGGCCAGGCTCTGCAAGCACTGCGGCCAACAAGAAAGTGATGCAATTGTCGTGCCCATTTCCGCCCGTGACGGCCGACCGGAAGCCGCCGCCCGCGTTGCGGCTGTCCGCTTTGCCGCTACCAGTTTTGAATGTTCAGTTTGTGGCGGCGCATGAACTCTTGCGCCTCTTCACGCGTGAACACGCTTTCGGTCGCTCCGATCGAGCGCACGCAGCTCGCGCCCAGCGCGCTGCCCCACCGCAGGCATTCAATCGGATCGCCGCCGGCAAGCAACCCGGCGATGTAACCGGCGTCGAAGGCATCGCCCGCGCCGGTGGCGCCGACATAAGAAACGGGATAAACATCCGCCTTCACGCAGAGCCCCTCGGCGGCCAGGATGGTGCCGGCGCTGCCGCAGGTGATCACCACTGTTTTCGCCCCCGCCTCGCGGAACAACTCCGCTTGCCGGCGAGGATCGGCCGTGCCGGTAATCACCTCCGCCTCGTCATTGTTCGGCAGGAAGATGTCGGTTTCCGCCAGCACCGGCGCCAGAGCGCGCCAATGATCGCCGGCGCCGGGCAGCACGATGTCGAGCATCGTGACCACCCCCGCGGCCCGCGCCTGCCGGAACAACTCGGCCAGATCTTCGGCTTCCAGTCCTGGCATCAAGAGGTAACCGCCCAGGTAGAGCACCTTGGCCTGCCGGACCTGCTCCAGCGGAATGTCCTTGGCGGTAATCCGGGCATTGGCCCCGATCGTATGAATGAACCGCCGGTCCTCCCCTTCGACGTTGATAATCAACGTGCCGGAGGTGCCGACGTCATCCAACTGGCGGATGGTGCTCGTATCGATTCCCTCTCGCTGCAGCGTTTCGATCACAAAGCGGCCGAAGGCATCCTGGCCGACGCAGCCCACCACGCCGACCTTCACGCCCAGCCGTGCCAGGTCCATGGCGGCGTTCGACGCGCAGCCGCCGATGTTGAGCAACAGGTGATCGGTCAGCACCAACTCGCCGGATTTCGGCATCCGCGGAATCGGGGCGCACAGGTGATCGGCGACAAGCAGGCCCACGCTAAGACAATCGACAGGCATATTTCAGATTTCGCGCTTCAAGGTTTGAGAGGCTCAGTTGCAATCGCCGGCGCCGCGAGCTTGGTCCCGCGACGGACGAGGTTCTCCCGCTCGCCAACGGCCGGCTTCTTGAATCTAGCAGGCGGTCTTCATCCTTTCGATATTCCCGCCTTGACAGGTTGAGAAAAATTGCGACAATCCCGCCCGCAATTCGGTTCACGGTCGGCATGGACGCCGCCCCCATTGCTCCGCCTTGCGAGCAATCCAGCAAACCAACTCATCAGACGCCGGGCGTCAACAGGCACGGAGGCCTTACGCCATGAGGGACGCAGCCGCCTCAATCCGCGGCATCAGCTTGCAGCAGACTCTGCCCGAAGCCGAGTTGATCGGCGCGGCGGATCTGCGAGTGACAAGCTGTTGCGCAGATTCGCGAGCTTGCCGTCCCGGCGATCTGTTCGTGGCGATTGCAGGCGAAAATACTGACGGCCACTCGTACGTGCGGCAGGCGGCCCAAAACGGCGCCGCGGCCGTGCTGGCCGATCGCCCCTTGCCGGCGGACTGCAGGTTGCCGGCCTGCTACGTGGCCGACGTCCGCGCCGCTTACGGCCGCGTCTGCCAGGCTCTGGCCGGAAATCCCGCACGGCGTTTGCGCGTGGTCGGCATCACCGGCACCAACGGCAAGACAACCACCAGTTATCTGACGGCCAGCGTACTCGCAGCGGCGGGCTATCGCACCGGCATCCTCGGCACGCTGGGCTACTTTGACGGCGACGAGTTTGAAACGGGCGACTGGACCACGCCCCCGGCTCCCGTGCTGGCCCAATGGCTGGCGCGGATGTCGGCCAACGGCTGCACGCACGCGGTGATGGAAGTCTCCAGTCATGCCTTGAGCCAGTCTCGCACGGCCGGCGTCGAGTTTGACGTGGCGTGCGTGACGAACGTCCGCCAGGACCACCTCGACTATCACGGCACGACGAGAAAATACCAGGCGGCCAAGGCGCGAATTCTGGAGCAATTGCTGCCGGAAGGTTTCGCCATTGTCAATCTCGACGACCGGGTATCGGCCAGCTTCCTGTCGAAAGTCGACGGGCCGGTGCTTTCCATCGGCATTGACGGCGCCGCCGAGATTACGGGTTTGCCGATCGAGCAGTTCCCCAGCGAGCAGACTTTCCTGCTGAGCGTCGAGAACGAGACGGTTCCCGTCCGTACTCCGCTGATCGGACGGCACAACATATACAACTGCCTGATGGCGACGGCCGTAGGGCTGGCCTACGGCATCGACCTGGCGACGATCGTTCGCGGCTTGGAATCAATCCACGGCATTCCGGGCCGGCTGGAGCGGATTGAATGCGGCCAGCCGTTCCAGGTGTTCGTGGACTATGCCCACACGCCCGACGCCCTGACCGGCTGTCTTGACGCGCTGCGTCAGACGACGCGAGGGCGCTTGATTTGCGTCTTCGGCGCCGGCGGCGACCGCGACGCGCTCAAGCGACCGCTGATGGGCGGGGCCGTCGAGTCCGGCTGCGACCTGGCCGTGCTGACCAGCGATAATCCGCGGAGCGAACGGCCGCAACAAATCATCAACCAGGTGCTCAGCGGCTTCCAGCGCCCGCTCGACGTGCAAGTCATTGCCGACCGGGCCGAAGCCATCCATTGGGCGCTGGCTCAAGCCGGCGTCGGCGATTGCGTGTTGATCGCCGGCAAAGGGCATGAGCGACATCAAATCATCGGCAACAAACATTTCGAGTTCGACGATCGCGAAACGGCTCGCCAGTGGCTCTACGAGTCGAGCTCGATCGACGAACTTTACCGGGCAAGCGCGTAAATGAACCAACTCACCCTCGACCAACTCAGAATGGCGACCGGCGGCCGATGGCTGACCGCTGCCAGCGCCTGCCCTGCGGGCGACGCCCCGCTGGGCCGAGCGGTCATTGACAGTCGCGAAGCGCAGCCGGGCGACGTCTTTTGGGCCTTGCGAGGGGCTCACTGCGACGGCGCGGCGTTCGTGCCCGACGCCTTCCGCCGCGGCGCGGTCGGCGCCGTCGTCGCCACGGAAGAAGTCAGGCCGGCCCCCGGTCACTGGGCGCTGCAGGTCCGAGATACGCAGCAAGCCCTGCACCAGGCGGCCCGCAGCTTGCGAGAGAAATTCGACGGTTCAGTGATCGCCGTCACCGGCAGCGTCGGCAAAACGACGACTCGGCAAATGATCCATACGGTGCTGGGCGCTCAGTGGTCCGGCACGGCCAGCCCGCGGAACTATAACAATCAGCTTGGCGTGCCGCTCAGCATGCTCGGCTGGCGCGGCGACGAAGATTACGCGGTGCTGGAACTTGGCGCCAGCCACTTGGGCGAAATCGCCGAACTGGCCGCCTTGTGCCGCCCGCAGATCGGCGTGATCACGCGGATCGCTGAAGCCCACCTGGACGGATTCGGAAGCCGGCACGCGGTTGCCGAAGCAAAAACTGAGTTGCTGCAGGCCTTGCCCGCAGACGGTCTGGCCGTGCTCAACGGCGACGATCCCGAACTGGTGCGTCTGCGGCAACGCTCGCGAGCCAAGATTCTTTGGGTCGGGCGCGGCCCGCAATGCGACCTGTCCGCCACAAACATCCAATCGCACGGCGGACGCTTGAGCCTCGATGTCGACGGCCAGCGGCTGCACGTACCGGTTTGGGGCCGGCATCACGTCACGAGCATCCTGGCGGCGTTTGCCATCGGCAAGTCGTACGGGTTGCCGTCGCCGCAAATCGCCGAGGCCCTCGCCGAATTCGAGCCGCTGCCGATGCGCTGCGAAGTGATCGGACTGGGCGGCGCCCAACTGATCAATGACAGTTACAACGCCAGCCCCGCGGCCATGCGTGCGGCGCTGGAACTGCTTCGCGACTTCGATGCGGCGGGCCGCCGGATTGTGGTCTGCGGAGACATGCGAGAGCTGGGCGACGAAGCCGTCCAGCTCCACCGCGAATTGGGAACAGAAATCGTCACGCTCTGCGGCGCCGACCTGTTGGTGGCCTGCGGAAACCATGCCGCCGACGTCGTGGCCGGGGCGCAAGCGGCCGGCATGCCGAGCGAGCGAACCATCGCGTGTTGCGATCCGCTCGACGCCGTGCCTCACGTGCAGCGCACGCTCTCGGCCGGCGACGTGGTGCTGGTCAAGGGCTCGCGGGCCGTGGCGCTGGAAAGAATTGTCTCTGCGTTGCAAGGCCCCGCCCAGCGCGCGGCGGCATAGCGAAGCCGAGACGAGCCAATACACATCCACTGAACATCTCCCGAGGAAATAGCTGAAAGCTCCATCGTAGGCGTTAAGGGTTTGCGGGAACTCGATGCGCCACCCTCCCTCCTGGGTAGGAGCAATTAACTTGCTGGACCAAGCGGTCTCTGGGTCGGCCGCTCCGGCAAGTGCTTCGCGATGGAGCTTTATGACTGAGCACCGGGGCGGCGCTAGCCGCCGCTCCGGTCGCTCAGGGAACACCGGCAGCGAGCGGAAGGGCGAACAAGCCCTTCCGCCGCTCGCCCCCTTGATTGCAGGAAAACACACCAACCCGAAACGCGAGCGAGGGCTTTTGACGTGAGTTCCTGGTCCGTCCCTCGCTCGCGCTTCGGGTTGGTGTCAGCCGTGCACAATTCGGGCTAATGCAAAATGCAAAACGCAAAATGAAAAACCGGAAGCCTTCCGCCATTTTGACTTTTGCATTTTGCGTTTTGCATTTTGACTTGTTTTTCTCTGGCTCCCAATTCGTCTGAATGGCAGGATCAAAACTTTGCGGGATACGAAGAAGTCCAGCGCCTGCATATCCCATAGCGTCCTGCACTAAACACATCTAGTTCCATTCTTTCGCTTCTCTCCCATGCTCGTCTGGCTGCTTGATTACGTTGCCGCCGTGTGGCCCGCGGCGGGCGAAGCCGGACGACTAGCCGAGTTGAGCAAGACCACGCCACGAGCTTGCCTGGCGGCATGCGTTAGCTTTCTGCTCGCCTTGTGGATGGGACCTCGAGTCATCGCCTGGCTGCAAACGCGATTTCGCGAGCCGATCAAAAGCGACTCGGAAACGCTCCGCCAACTGCATCGCGCCAAACACGCCACGCCCACCATGGGCGGCCTGTTCATGGTCGCCGGATTGCTGGCCGGTCTGGCGGCCTTCGCAGATCTGACCAACCGTTACGTCCAAGTCGCCGCCTTGCTGGCTATCGGACTGGCCGCCGTCGGGGCCATCGACGATCTGGCCAAACTGCGCAGCGCCGGCAACGGACTTTCCGTCCGTGCCAAGCTTGTCGGCCAATCGGCCGTGGCGCTGATCGCAGCCTGCCTGGTTTACGCCCAGCATTTGAAAACGCCCGGCACGCTCGATCTGGCATTGCCCGGACTCAGTCAGTTCTCGCTCGGCATCGGCTTCATACCGCTGGCCGTGCTGGTGATCGTCGGCTCGTCGAATGCGGTCAACCTGACCGACGGGCTCGACGGCCTGGCGGGCGGCTGCCTGGTGTTTGCCATCGGCGCCTTGGCCTTGATGGCCTATGCCGGCGGGCATGCCGGCCTGGCCGAATACCTGGGCGTCGCTCGCATTCCCCATGCGAATGAAATGTTGATCGTCGCCGGCGGCATGCTCGGCGGAGTGCTGGGGTTCCTGTGGTTCAATTGTCACCCGGCCCAGGTGTTCATGGGAGATACCGGCTCTTTGCCGCTGGGCGGTCTGCTCGGCCTGCTGGCCGTGGTAGCCCGGCAAGAATTCCTGCTGCTGATCGTCGGCGGCGTGTTCGTGGCCGAAGCGGTGAGCGTGATCTTGCAAGTCGGCTGCTACCGGGCGACGCGAAAGCGAATCTTTCGCTGCGCGCCGCTGCACCATCATTTCGAATTCCAAGGCTGGGCGGAAACGCAAATCGTCGTTCGCTTCTGGATCGCTTCGGCGTTTTGCGCCATGTTGGGCATGGTCGCGCTGCGGTTCGCTCCAGAGATCCGCCCCGCGGAAGATGCGGAAGACGTCGTGCGAGTGGCCGACGCCGGCCCCCACTCCCAGGCGTCCGTTGTGTCGCTCCTCACCGACGAGGAGCTTGTGCCATGAGCGCGCGGTCTGCCCATGTCGTATTCGCAGGAGGCGGTACGGGCGGACATCTATTTCCAGGGCTGGCGGTGGCCGAACAATTGCGGCTGGTCCATCCGCAAATCAAGATCGCCTTCGCCGGCGGCGGAAAGCCCTGGGAGCGCGAGCAAATAGCGCGAGCCGGCTGCGAATATCTGGTGACGCCCAGCCGGCCTTGGCCGGGCCGCAGTTGGTCGGCGGGCCAGTTCCTGTTCGAGAACGCCCTGGG
>DASZUP010000337.1:0-14435 GCA_035547635.1 Pirellulales bacterium | reverse complement strand
GGCGCGCCACTGGAAGCGCCGGCCGATCCAAACCTCTCGGTCTTGCCACGGCCGGAATGGTATTTCCGCTGTTTGTTTGAACTGCGCCGCTACTTTACCGGCGACTGGGAATTTGTCGCGACGCACGTCCTGCCGCTGGCGGCCTTGCTGTTCTTTCTGGCCGTGCCGCTGTTTGATCGGTTCTTCTCCCGCCGCGGCAGCCTGGCCTTGCGATGCCTGGCGGTAGCAACCGCCGTCGGCGGCTGGGGCTGGCTGACTTGGACCTCGTACGATCGCGACTGGCGCGATCCCGAGTATCTCGTCGCCCAGGAGCAAGCCGATGAACTGGCCGGTCGGGCAAGCTTGCTCGCCGAACAGGCCGGCATTCCGCCCGAGGGCGCCTCGGCGCTGCTGCGGGACGACGCTCACACGCAAGGACCGCTGCTTTTCGAGCGGCATTGCGCCAGTTGCCACTCGCATGCCGACGCCCACGGCGACGGCATTGTGGCCGACGAACCATCGGCCCCCAACTTGTACGGTTTTGGCAGTTTGGAGTGGACCAGTGGTTTGCTCGATGCCGAAGCCGTCGACGGCCCGCAGTACTTCGGTCATACGGCGTTTGCCGGCGGCGACATGGCCAGTTCCGTGCAGGAGCTGTACGCCGATGCCGAGAAAGAAGAACTCGCGGAATTGAAAGTCGACGTTCGCAGCATTGCCTTGGCACTGGCTGCCGAGGCGGGGCTGCCTGCCGCACGTGAAACGCTCGCTGCCGAAGCCGACGCCATTGCTCGCGGCAAAGAACTGATGGCGGGCGATTTTGGGTGCACCGGCTGCCATAAGTTTTACGACGAGGGCGAGCTTGGTTCGGCGCCTGATTTGAGCGGCTACGCCTCGCGCGAGTGGCTCGAGAGCATGATTCGCGATCCCGCGCACCAGCGCTTCTATGCCGACCGCAACGATCGCATGCCGTCGTTCGCAAAACGCGACGTTCCCGCCGATCGCCAATTGCTCAGTCCGCGCGAGTTGCGGCTACTGGTCGACTGGCTTCGCGGCGAGTGGCAAGTGCCGGCGTCTGCTGCGCCGCCTGCAAAACAGGAAGCTGCGATAGCGCATGCCGCCAACTGACGGCGGGTGCGTCGAAGGAAAACGCAATAGCTGCGCTCACTTCCCGCGTTCTTGCATTTTAACTTTCTCCTCCTTGCCGGCCTCCTTCCGTTCTTGCAGCGCCAACTTTGCCGAAGATGTCTCCTGCGAGTTGGCCATCTTCGACAGGCGCTCGCCCTTGTTTCACCTGGCGCCCACCCCCCCGCGTGGCCGCCATCACACCAACGACGACCCATCGCCAAGGCGTCCAACTTTCCCAAGATGTCCCACGCGATGTGGCCATCTTCGTCCGGCGCTCGCTCACGCCCGCCCTCCCGGGTGGCTCCCACCGCTCAACGGCCGGCGTCCGGCGTCCTCTCGGCCATCAATACGACCAGGACGCGTCGCCAAGGCGTCCAATTTTCCCAAGATGTCCCGCGCGAGTTGGCCATCTTCGTCTGGCGTTTGCTCCGGTTCATCCTCTCCCAAGCAATGATCTACCAGCGAACCAGCCGGCTTCACGCGCCGGCTCCGCTCGTTGACGCCGGACGCGTCGAGAATTGGCAGAATTCATCCAACTTGCCAAGCTTCAGGTATCGTTCTCCGCTTGGCCCCTTCGTACGTTCCCCTGCGGCCAACTTTTCCGCTCCCCATTGGCCAACTTCGCAGATGGTTATGGCGACGGCATTCTCAGCTCCTCGCAGCACGCGACGAACGGCCTTTGTGGCGTCCCAACGATGCCGATCACAAAGAAGTCGCTCGCGCGTGAGACCCATCGTAGAGTGTAGCGCCGCGCTGGCTTGGCGCGTGAGGGGCCGGGCGATTTGTTCCGCGTACGGCCGAGCGGCGAGGAGCAATTATCCATCGCTATTGTGGCAGTTTATGCTCGTCTGGTGAGAAGGGGCAGACGCGGCGTGTCTTGCGATCTTCCGAAACGACGAACAAAAGCTGCGTTTAGCCCGCCATGGCCAGCATGGTCTGAGCCATGCGAGACCAGGAGAAACGCTCTCGCAAGGCGGCCTGGTCGATGTCGATGCGGCCGGCCGAAAGCAGCTCCCGATAGGCGGCGTCGAGCGTGGCGGCGTCGCAAGGGTCGAAATAGAACACCCCGGGCGATTCCAGTTCCGCCAACGAACTGTTGTAGCTGCACAGCACCGGGGCGCCGTGCAGCAACGAGTCGAGGACGGGAAAGCCGAAGCCTTCATAGAGCGAGGGATAAATCGTCATCGCGGCTTGCTGGTACAACTCACACAGCCGAGCGTCGGAGACCATGCCCAGGAACTTGATGCGATGGAAACGCGGGTGTCGGTTGAGACCGGTCGGACCGTCCCACAGCCAGCCTTCGGGACCAGCCCACCAGAGTTCGGCGTCCGGAGCGAGCACCGCCGTATTCAAGAACCAGTCCAGCAGGAAGTCGCCGTTCTTGCGCGGCTCGCGCGTGCCCACCACCAGCATCACGTTTCGTCTGCGCGAGACCGGCTGACTAAACGCGTGTCGAGCGAGACACTGGCTGGGGCCGGGGTACGCAACCTCGATGTCCTCTTCCGGCACCGGGCTGAGCCACGCCGCATCGGCGCGCGTCGAGTGCGAGATGGCCAACACCTTTTCGCAATGCCGCGCCGCCGATACTTGCCGATGGAAGGCTTCGCATAGCCCGGTCGTGTGCGACCAGGAAACGATCAGCGGCGTGAAATCGTAGAAGATCGTCAGTTCGCGACCGAAGTGCCGTTCGTCGGGACGAGACCAGAGATACACGCCCGTGTGCTGCAAGGCGCCCCGGGCGTCGAACGGCCGTTTGGGAAGCTGACACACGCTGCGAGCCCAGCCGGGCAGGTCCTCGCCCGCGTCGGCTAATGCGCCGATGGGCGCCTCGATCTCCTCGCCCTGTTGCAGGTCCGTTCCCAAGCGGTGGACCCGCGCGGTGCGAGGATCGAGAAACGTGGTCAGCCGCAATGGAGCCAATTGGTTCAGCGCTTGCACCAGCCGCGCGGAGAAACGACCGATGCCGGTCATCCGGGGCACCAGCAGCGGAAAGACTTCAAAATAGATCGGAGCGCTCATGCTTGCGTTTCGCGGCCGTGAAGATGGGTGGAAGCGCCGCGGGAAAGCGGATAATGGGGGCGTCGATGTACGGGCGTCCCCGACGCGTCGCTATCGGCGGCCAGCGACAATGCCTCGGCCAGTCGCGGCCAGACCATGGCGGTCGAGGCCCAGCCTTGCAACCGGCGACGAGCCTCGCGAGACATCTGCCGATAGAGCTCGCCTTTTCGCACCGCCGTGTCATAGCTGTCGGCGATCTTTTCGGCCAGCGAAGACCAGACGATTCGCTGCCAGGAAGTGCTGAAGCGGCCCGAGTCATCCTGCGGCCAGGGACAAGGTTCAGGATGAGAAGCCACGACGAAGCCCATCCGGTCGTCAAAGTAATCGGCAATCGCCGTGTGCCGCGGCGAGACGGCGGGGCGGCCGGCGGCCAGGAAGTCTTGCAGCGGCAAGCAGGCCCCCTCGGCTCGCGTGGCTGTAATGTAGTAGGCGCTGGCGCGCGTCAACTCGTGCAGTTGCGCGTCGCTCAGGTAGCTGGTGATGAACACCAGCTTGGAACGATGCGCAATGCCTAGCTTGTAATAATGGCCGAGAATCTCGCGCACGGGCGGGGCGTGGCTGGTGACCAACTTGATCACCAACGTCGCGTCTTCGCGATCCTTGGTAGCCAGCAAAAAGGCGCTGAGCAGGTCTTCCCAGTTCTTGCGCTTGTCGTCGGGATTGAGGAACGTGGTATAGACCACGCCCGACAACTCAACGCGCGTTTTGGGCGTCGGCAGTTCGGTTTCTCCCTCGCGCCAAGCTCGACGGAAGGCATTCTTGGCGGCGACTGCCGCTTTGCTCAATCGCAAGGGCAAACACGGCTTGATCGCGGCGATCCAGAACCGGCGGGCCCAGGCCTTCAGCTTGGTCTTGATGCGAAACGGCAGCGAATCGGCGCCGGGGCGGACCTCGGGGTTTTCCGGCCGCAGCGGTTCAACCTCGGGCCGCGTGAAGACGTAGGCCGTGCAGTCGAGCGCCGTTTTGCGGTTTGCGTCCCAGGCAGGCAGTTCGAAGTAGGCCGGCTGCACGGGCACCGGCACCACGCGAATGGGCGTGCGTACGCCGGCTTTCGACAAGGCCGCTGCGGTGAATTCGCTGGCCGTGAGAATCAGAGAACTGCGGTTGGCGATCCGCACCCAATGATTGCGGGGATTGTCCTTGTAATCGCTGGCCGGAATGTCGGGGAATTCCCAGAAGGGAAATACCACATTCGGCGCCGAGCGGCTGAGATAGACGTCTTGGAGTGGTCGAAAGCTCAGGCTCACGGGACGGCGTCCGCGCCGCCGCGCTCGGCGGACTGCGAAATCGAGCTGGCTTTCCGGGCGTTGCAACTCGACGACTTCACCCCAACGCTCTAGCAACGGTTGAAAAGCGCACCGCACGAACTCGTAAGAGTAGCCGGAGGCTCCCAAACCCTGCCCTGCACTCGGCCCGCCAGCCGGAGTATTCACAGCCACCGTCCACGGCTTTTCGGCGAGAGCCGGCTTGTCGTGGCGCGCCGACGGATTGTCGCCGTTGTCCATGTTCTCCAACCTCGCCATTGTTGCGTCGTGAAATGCTGCGTCGAAAGGAAGCGGGCGCGTAAAAGGTGCGCAGAGGGCCGACTTCTTTTGCGGGCGTACCTTAGGACAAGCCGCTCTCTTGGTCAATCTGAGGTTGATCGGCCGGTTGCTTGCTGTATACTTCGGCCCCTCTGAACCGCTGCGCTCAGCCGAAGCCTTGTGCTCGAATACGGCTCCGTCATGGGGCCGTTTGGTTTGCCAGCACTTCCGTTTTGTTCAAGTCCGTCTGCCAACCGTCCGAACTTGAGTTGATGGTTCGCTGTCTCCGCACGGCCTCCTTTCTCAAGGCGATAGCTTCATGCTGTTCTGCTCCGAGAAGTTCCTGGTCTTCTTTACGATCGTGTTCCTGGCCTATTGGGCCATGCCGTGGCGTCGTGCGCGGACCTACTTGTTGCTCATCGCCAGCTTCTATTTCTATGCGAGCTGGAACCACTGGCTGGCATTGATCATCGGAGTCTCGACGACGATCGACTATTTCGTGGCTCGGAGCATGGACGCCACGGAGATTCCCTGGCGGCGCAAGGCGCTATTGAGCGTGACGATCGTCGCCAACCTGGGGCTGCTGTGCTACTTCAAATACGCCAATTTCTTCCTGCAGTCGCTGGAGCAGGCGCTGCACGCGGCCGGCTCGACGGCTTCGTTGCCGGTATTGAAGGTGATGCTGCCGATCGGCATCTCGTTCTACACATTCGAGGCGATCAACTACGCCGTGGACGTCTACCGCAAGCACGTGCCGGCCGAGCGCAACCTGGCGCACTTCATGCTCTTCATCACGTTCTTTCCTCACCTGGTGGCCGGACCGATCGTTCGCGCTCGCGACTTCCTGCCGCAGATCGCCCGCGAAAAGCGTTGGGACTGGGCCCGGATGCAGTTGGGAGTGCAGTTCTTTCTGATGGGACTGTTCAAAAAGCTGGCCATTGCCGACCGGATGGCGATGTTCTCCGATCCGGTTTTCGCCAACCCGGAGAATTATCGGACCAGCGCCATCTGGCTGGGCGTGCTGGCCTATTCGATCCAGATTTATTGCGATTTTTCGGGCTACACCGATATGGCGTTGGGATCGGCGCACATGCTCGGTTTCAAACTGGCGCGGAACTTCAACATGCCGTACGCTTCAGCGAACGTCTCGGAGTTCTGGCGCCGCTGGCATATTTCGCTTTCGAGCTGGCTGCGCGACTACTTGTTCATTCCGCTGGGCGGCAGCCGCGGCACGAACTGGCAAACCAACCGCAACCTGATGCTCACCATGACGCTCGGCGGATTGTGGCACGGCGCCAGTTGGACCTTTGTGGCCTGGGGCGTGCTGCACGGCGCGCTGTTGATCATACACCGTGAATTCCGAGGTGTCTGCGAAGGGCGGTCGTTGTTGAAACGCACGATCGATTCGGCGCCGGGCTGGGCCGCACGCGTGGGCCTGACATTTGGCGCCGTGTCTCTGGCCTGGGTCTTTTTCCGCGCCACGAGCTTCACGGCGGCGGCTACGATGTTCGAGAGGATGTTCATCTTCCATCCGGGCGAACCGCTGCCCATGAGCCGGCTCAGCCTGGCCGTGCTGACCGCGGTCGTGCTGGGCAGCCACGCATTGGCAATGAGCGGCGGTTGGAAGACGCTATCCAACCGGATTCCCGCCCCGGCGCTGGGCGTCAGCTATGCCTTGGTGCTCACCTTGGCGCTCGTGCTGAGCCCCGACTCGGGAAAAGCCTTCATCTACTTTCAATTCTGAGCCTCGCCGTGTGTTCCCCGCCCGCATGCAACTCCATCCCGCCGGAGAACCAGGCGCGATCGACGCCGACCGGCGGCAAGCGGGGCCTTGCTCGACGCGGCCGCTCGGCGGTGCTTTGCGCCGCGGCGGCCTGGATTGCCGCACAGCTTGTTTTTAGCGTTGCCGTCGATTACTGGTTCCTGGAACTGCGGGATCCAGAGTTCGCCAACAAGCTGTCCCGGCTCCGTTGCCGCTGCGCAGAATTTCCGACGCGCCCGAAGATCGTCGTGCTGGGCAGCTCGCGTTCGGACTACGGCGTCTGCCCAGGCGAAATGGCGTATCTTCCCGGCGCCCTCGACCAACCGCCGCTGGTCTTCAATTTTGCCATGCTGGGCGCCGGGCCGATCACCGAAGCGACCATGCTGCGCCAATTGCTTTCCTGGGACGTCCGCCCCGATGGCCTGCTGGTCGAGCTGAACGCCGTGCTGCTGCACCAGACGCCGCAGTTCAAAGAGGAAAACTGGCTGCACGCGGAACGGCTCGGCTGGCCGGGTCTGCAAACGCTGCAGCGCTATTCATCGCATCCGTGGCTTGCCGGCTGGCGTTGGCTGCGCGCGCGACTGGCGCCTTGCTACTGCTCGCGGCATTCCCTGTTGGCGCGTTTCGCCCCGCGCTGGGTCGAACCGAGCTTTCGCCAAGATCGCCGCACTCCGCCTGACGAAGACGGCTGGCTGGAACATGAACCGGCGCAGGTCACCGCCGCGGAGCGAAAGCGCCGCGTGAAGCTGCAACTGGAGTACTATGCGAAGCCGCTAGAGGACTTTTCGGTCAGTCCGAACTCCGATGCGGCCTTGCGGGAAATGCTCGCCGTTTGCCGTCAGCGCGGAATCGCCGTCGCCTTGTTGATCATGCCCGAATCGAGCGCGCTTTCCAACGCGCGGGGCGTCGACGCAGCGCGACGCTTCGAGTCTTATGTCACCGCACTCAGCTGCGAGTATTCAGTTCCTTTGTTCGACGCGCGGGGTTGGACTCAGGACTCGGACTTCGCCGACGCCGAACATCTATTGCCCGCAAGCGCCAAGCGATTCTCTCGCCGGTTGTGCGATTCGACGGCGCTGTTTGCCATTCGCACCGGCCGCGGCGCCATGGCGGTGGAGCACATCGCAGGCAAGCCTTCAGCAAGCAAAACCCGCTGACGCACTGTAGCATAATCGGCCGCGATTCCGGACTCGGAATCGTCACCGATTCCGCTACCGACTAAAGCAGATGCCCTAGCTCAAGAGCCATTGCAGATCGTCGGCGCTGAGCTTGCTGATGACGCGATTGTCAGCCGAGACGATCGCTTCGGCCAGCAACCGCTTGTCGGCTTGCAATTGCAGGATCTTCTCTTCAATCGTGTCCCGGGCAATCAGCCGATAGGCGAAGACGCGACGCGTTTGCCCCAGTCGATGGGCGCGGTCGACGGCCTGGCTTTCGACGGCCGGATTCCACCAGGGATCGAGAATGAACACATAATCGGCCGCCGTCAGGTTGAGCCCCAAGCCGCCCGCCTTGAGACTGATCAGGAACAGCGGGCAGGCCGGATCTTGTTGAAAGCGTTCGACGCGGGCCTTGCGGTCTCGCGTTTTGCCATCGAGATACTCGTAGGCCACCCCCTGGCGGTCGAGTTGTTTGCGGACGATCGCCAGCAGCGAAGTGAATTGTGAAAAAACGAGCGCCTTGTGGCCCCCGTCGAGCACCTCGGCGACTTGTTCGAGCAGCGTGTTCAGTTTGGCGCTCGACTCTCCGATCAGCTTGGAGTCGAGCAGGCCGGGATGACAGGCGGCCTGGCGGAGCCGGAGCAGCGCTTCCAGCACCTGGATCTTCGAGTTCTTCAGCCCTGCGCTCTCGATCCGCTTGCCGAGCGAGTCGCGATAGTGCCGCAGCAAGTCGTCGTACTGCTTGCGCTGCTTCTTTTCCAACGTGCAAAACAGCGTTTGCTCGGTCTTGGCAGGCAGTTCCTTGAGCACCTGCTCCTTGGTCCGCCGCAGCAGGAACGGCCGCAGGCCCTTGGCCAGCGCACTTAGAGCGTTTGCGTCAGGTTGAACGGCGTCGGACGACAACCGCTTGACGAGCGACGAACGCCCGAGCATGCCCGGGTTGAGAAATTCGAAGATCGACCAGAGCTCGCCCAGATGGTTTTCCACGGGCGTGCCGGTCATGGCCAGACGACGACGCGCGGGCAACAACCGACAGGCCTTGGCCGCCTGCGAGTCGGCGTTCTTGATGGCCTGCGCTTCGTCCAGTATGCAATAGTCGAAGTCGACGTCTTTCAGATGACCGACGTCGCGCCGCAATGTGCCGTACGTGGTCACGATCAGGTCGTGATCGGCGAACTGCTTGCGCTGTTGCGCGCGGCCAAGCCCCGTGTAGTCCAGCACTTGCAACTGGGGCGCAAAGCGACCGGCTTCTTCGACCCAATTGTGGATCAAGCTGCGCGGCGCCACCACGAGCGACGGCGCCGCCGAACTCCGTTTGCCCTGGCCGTGGGCTCGCGCGCGGGCGGATTCCAGCAACGCAAGCACCTGCACCGTCTTGCCCAAGCCCATGTCGTCGGCCAGGCACCCGCCGAAGCCGAACTCGTCGAGAAAGTTCAGCCAGCCGAGGCCCAGGCGCTGGTAGTCGCGCAAACGGCCTTGAAAGCCCTTCGGCTCGTCCGCCGGCTTGATGCCGCGAAACGACTGCAAACGGTCTCGGACGCGGCGAAATTCCGCGTCGAGATCGACGCCCGGTTGCTCGGCCAGCCAGGCGTCGAGCAGCAGCGCTTGCATGTGCGAAAAACGTAACTTGCCGTCTTGTACTCGGCCCAGTTCCGCCAGCGGGGCGTAACGCTCCAGCCACTCTTCGGGCAACACGCCGTGACTGCCGTCGCCGAGTTTGACGAACGATTCGCCGCGTTGCAACGCCTTGAGCAGATCGGGCAGCGAAGCGCTCGCGCCTTCAAAGTCGACTTGCGCGTCGAGTTCGAACCAGTCGACGTGGGACGTCACGTTGATTTTGAAACTTCCCGACTTGCGGAGCTTGTGACCCTCGGCTTCGACCTCCCAGCCGAGCGAGACCAGGCGGCCCACCGCCGCCGGCAACAACCGCCGTTGCAAATCGAAGTCGCTACGAGGGCGGTAGAAATGGCTCGAGCTCTGCGGTCTTGCGCGCAGTTCCAGTAGCTCGCGCCAGGCCGCTTGCTCTTTGTCGGCGTTGCGGCGCACCAGTTCGCGGCGCTCGGAATCGGCGACGACTTCACAGCTATCGCTCCAGGCGGCGGTCTGGCCGCGATAGTCGAACGACAAATGCCCAACCAACGGCGCGGATTGGCCGCCATACTCGGGCGGTTTGATTTTCACGCAAGGGGTCGGTTCGGCGGTTGTTTCGCGCCAGCCCGTTTCCGCCGGCAATTCAAGCGCCGGGAGCCCCGGAAGTTTTGACAGCTTGGTCATGAAGTCATCGAGCTGCTTTACGGGAATCTCGATGCCCTCGTCGAGAGCTTGCGCCGTCAGCCAACGGGTCTCAACGCCTTCAAACCGAGCGGCCGAACGCTCGAAGAGCGCCACGCCGTGCCCGGCGAAGCGCACGGCCGACAACGGCAGCCGTTCGCCGGCGCGGTGAAAGCCGGCATCCAACTTCCAGCCGCGGCCTCGCGGCAAAGGTTGCAGTCGCAATTGGTACTGCCAAGGCGGACCGTCGTCCCAGACGAGCGGCTCGAAATCCTCCTCGATCGAGCCCCGCCGATCGGAGATTCCCCAGCCAAAACGGCCGCTGGCGCAAAGCACAGGGAGCAGCCGTTCGTAATTCGTCGGCGCCAGCTCGCAGCGAGTGGCGGGCGGGAACGACGCGGAACTATGGTAGCTGTAATAGTAACCGAGCTGACGATCCTGCACGTGGTTGCCCAACAGCAGCCGGAACAGTTCCCGATCGGCGGCTTCGTCCAGCGAATCAATGTCGCGGGCGCTGATCGAAAAAGGCTTGAGCTTGCCCAATTGTCCGTTGCGTTTCTCTTCTCGCTGGAAGAAGTCCACGACCAGGCTTCTTCGCGAGGCGATCTCTTCCGCACTCAGGCGAAAAGAGATCAGCCGCTGTTTCGATTCGTTGGGCAGCGACCGGAGCGTCTCTTCGTGGGAGCCCAGGTAGAGCGCCAGCGTCTGAAGTCGGCGTTGCCAGTTGGACGCCGAAGACTGCGCGCGCTGGGGAACGGCCGATTTGGGCAGGGTTGGCGTCCGCCGAGAGGGAGAGGGCCCGCTGCGAGTGAGCTCAAAGACGGGTTCCCAATCGTCGGCGTAGTCGAGCGCTGCGTCGACGTTCTCGAACACGACGTCTTCGATGACTTCCAACGTTTCGCGGCCGGGCGCGTGTCGACCGTAACCGTCTTTGTCCGCCTGCAAAATGACCGCTGCCACGTGCTTGCAGAGATATCCATCCTCAAACCTGGGACACGTGCAACAAACCGCGAGCAATTCGTCGTCGAGCGCGGAACTCCAGTCGAGCGTGACGACGTACGGTTCCGGCTGGGTTCCGCACACAAGCGCCGTCAGCCCGTTCTTGGAAGTCTCCTTAATTTCGACCCGCCGCAGGCGGCAGTATTCTGCACCCGCGTTCCAGCAACGTTTCGACAAAGATCGCCGGCATCGATCGGCTAGAACGCCGGGCATGGTGCGCGCCTCCTTGTTCGCAATTCGCGTTCCCGCTTCACTTCTGCGCCGCGTACAACTCGGCGTATTCCAGGATCCACAGATCGACCATCTCGATGAACGCGCTGGGATCCGCCTCCTCGAGCCGCTGATAGTGCGTGCGGTTGTAGACTTCCTTGTTGCGGATCGTCCCCTTGGCGGACAACTCCAGCACGTGATAGGAGGAGTAGGGACGGACGGTCATTTCCAGGCGACTGAAGAAGCTGCGCCGGCCGCCGTCCTGGCCGAGCCCCACGTCGTCGCGGCTGACGGCGGCGCCCCAGCCTCGATCGCCCACGACGGTCTCATAACGGAAACCGGGAAAATGGTCGGGCAGCCGCAGAATGCAATGTTCAATGTGCTCGGACAACTGCAGGCGGTATTGAGAGTGCAGCCGCTTTAACTCTTCTTCGTTCAGCGCCTCTCGCGCTGAGGCCTCGGCGCGGGCGTCTTGCCTGCGCTGTCCGCGTTCGATCGCCCGTTGCAGTCTTTTTTCGAATTCCATCTTCTCACAATCGAACGGCGCTGCGAGCGCCGGAGGCTTAATGGGGCGGCTGACGTTCTACGAATCTGAGGAAGGCTGCTCTTCGCCGCGTTCCTGCTCTTGCTGCATGGCCCAGAATTGCTTGAGGTCGCCGAAGGTCCGCAGCGGCGCCTTGCCCTTCTTCATGGCCTCGGTCAGTGGTACGACGGGACGCGGCTTGGGCTTGGGCTTCGGCGGCGCGTGGAATTTCGGCTTCTGGCCGCCGCGTCCGCCGCGGTCGGTCTTGGCCGGCTTTCTTCCGGACGGGCGAGACTGCCCGCCGCCCGACGGCCGTCCGCCGCCGCGCTGCTCAGGACGAGATTCGTTCTGCCGCCGCGTCCCCGGCTTGATCATCGTGAGCGACACCCGGCGGCGATCCTTCTCGACTTCGAGCACCCAGACTCGGACGATATCGCCAACCGAAACCACTTCGTGCGGATCCTGGACGAACTTATTGGCCAACTGGCTGACGTGGACCAGGCCGCTGTCCTTCAAGCCGATGTCGACGAAAGCGCCGAAATCGACGACGTTGAGCACCGTGCCCATCAGCTCCAGACCCGGCGTCAAGTCGTCCAGCTTGAGGATGCCGTGTTTGAAAATCGGCTGCGGGAGCGATTCTCGCGGGTCGCGGCCGGGCCGCGCCAGTTGAGCGACGATGTCGGCCAGCGTCAACTCGCCCGCGTTTAACTGCTGGGCTAGTTCCTGCAGATTCAAGTTCGCCACGCGCTCGGCCAACTGCGCCGTCTGCTCCTTGTCGGTCAGCGTTTCCGGCGTGGCCTCGAGCCGCGTAAGCACCTCGCGGGCCACGTCGTAGCTTTCCGGGTGGATCCAGGTGGCGTCGAGCGGGTTGGCGCCGTCGACGATTTTCAAGAAGCCGGCCGCCTGAACGAACGTCGCGTCGCCGAAGCCTTGCACGTTCTTCAGTTCTTCGCGGCTCTTAAACGGACCGTTCGCCGCCCGATAGTCGAACACGCGCTGCGCCGTCAGTTGGTTCAAGCCCGATACGTACTTGAGCAATGCGGGGCTGGCCGTGTTGAGGTCGACGCCGACATAGTTGACGCACGAAGCCACCACCGCGTCGAGCGACTCCCGCAGGTGCTTGGCCTTTACGTCGTGCTGATACATGCCGACGCCGATGTTCGCGGCGTCGATCTTGACCAGTTCGCTCAGCGGATCTTGCAGCCGGCGACCGATGGAAATGGCGCCGCGCAACGTGGCGTCGTACTGCGGAAATTCTTCGCGGCCCAACCGGCTGGCGGAATAGACGCTGGCGCCGGCCTCGTTGACGATCACATAGACCACGCCCTGGTCTGCCAGGTCGCCGGCGATCAAATCGCTGATCCACCGCTCCGTCTCGCGGCAGGCCGTGCCATTGCCGATGGCGATCACCGACAGCCGGTGTTCTTTAACCAGTTCGACGACCTTCTTGTTGGCTTCGAGCCGGCGCTCTTCCTTGCCGATGATGTGTACCAGCGCATGGTCCAGCAACTGGCCGAATTCATCGAGCGCGACCAGTTTGCAGCCGCTCTTATACGCCGGATCAATCGCCAGTACGCGGCGGTCGCGAATCGGCGACTGCAGCAGCAAGTTGCGCAAATTGCGAGCAAAGACCTGCACCGCGTGCGTCTCGGCCCGATCCGTCAGTTCGCGGCGAACTTCGCGTTCCAGGCTCGGCAGCACCAGGCGGTTCAAGGCGTCGCGGCCGCAACCGCGGAGAAAGTCGGCGTGCGGATGCGTCTCGGGCGCCAGCAGCTCGTCGATCACGCGGTACATCGCCTCCAGATCCACCTCCACGCGCACGCGCAGGGCTTTGGCGCGCTCGCCGCGATTGATGGCCAGCACGCGGTGCGGCGGAACCTTGGCCAGCGCCTCGCTGTAATTGAAGTAATCTCGGAACGCTTTGTGCTCCGCCTTGCTATCTTTCTTGGCTTTGGCCTTCTTCTTTTTCTTCTTCAGCCGCTTTCCGAACTGCAAGTCCGGAGAGACGTCGTGAGCGATCTCCGTTTGATGGGCAACCGCAATTTGAGGCGGGCCCGGCTGCACCGACGGCGCGGCGTTGCCGTCGCCCGATTCCGCGGTTGCGTCACTTTGCCGGACGTCCGTCGCATTGCGGGAGTCTCCGGCTGAAGCGGCGTTTTCTGCGGCAACGTCTGACGACGGCTGATGGCCGTGTGCGGCGTTTTCGGAGGGCGCAACGTCAGAGGACTCGCCCTCGGTGGATTGAGCGCCCGCAGTTGCGGTCTCCGCCGCAGGAGCAGTCTCTGACGGTCCGTCTCCAACGGTGGCAGGCGCGGCGACCGCCGTCTGCGAAGACGCTTCTACGGACGCCGTCGTCTCGTCTGCGCCCGGCGTCGTCTCAGCGCCTGCCGGCATCTCGCCAGCGTCAACGGCGGGCTGCGCGGCGGCTGTTTGCGAAGCTTCGGCTTCGGCAACCGGCGAAGCTTCGGCCAAGGCGGCCTCCTCGGAGTGCGAGTCATTCTCGCTCGTTGCAGCCTCGACCGGCGCCGGATCGGCGGCTGCCGCCGATAATGGCTCCTCAGCGGACGAAACCGGCGGAGCAGAAGATTCATCGGAGGCTTCGCCGGCCGAATCTGCTTCGGCGGCAGCCGAACTGGCGGCAGCCGAACCGGCGGCGATCGCCTTTGCTTCGGCCGCCTTATTGTTCTCAGGCGCTTCGGGCTTGGCTTCGGGCTCGGTCGCCGTCGAGACGAGCTTGCCCGTTTGCTCCACGATCGCCCGCAGTTTGCCTCGCAAGTCGGCGCGTTCGCTGAAGATCTCGGCCAGGATATGACCCGCGCCGAGTA
>DASZUP010000336.1:0-15245 GCA_035547635.1 Pirellulales bacterium | reverse complement strand
GCGCAGCGGCCGACAAGCAGACGAGCGACTCCGCTTCAACAGCCGTGGAATGCCCGGCTTGTTTCAACCTCAGCGACAAGTCGACCGCCGCCGCGTTTGGTTCAAGCGTCGGATCAAACGGTCCCCGGGCGCCGTCGGACGGCAAACGGCGATAAAAGCCGGCTTCCAGCGCTGGGCCGATGGCAGAGGAAGTGAGGGCGCGCACAGCATCGAGGCGCAGACCTCGTCCGCGATGGCGCCAGGCGCCGCCGGACAAATATTCCAAACCTGCGGCGAGGAGTCGGCCGGGACGATCCGCGTCGGCAATCAAGGGGGCGACGCTCGCCACCTGGCGGTCGCCAAAATGAGCGACCGCCGCGTCGGTCCAGCCTTCACTGACCGCGGCGCCGCAAGCGAGTACGTGAACGATCGGCGCCAGGCACGCGCGAAATCCTTCGTTGATAATCTCGATGGGATTGCGACGTCCCTCTACGCGGAGGAAGCGAACTTCCTCGTCGATGTCATACGGATCATCGTACTCCCGCCCCAAAGCAACGACGATCTCGGTTCCGGCCGGACGGTTCTGAAGCACCGAGGCCAGCGTGTTTTCCAGCGAATCGCGGTTTCCCAAAAAGGGAATTAAAATCGAGAGTCGTGGCACGGGTAACCTTCCTTGAATCGTCGCCTTCCCTCCCGGCTTCAATCGGGAAAATGTGCGGGCGTGCGACGCTGGCGCGGACTCTGCCGGGAAAAACGGCTTTACCCCGCTCTTCGGTTTAAATCGGTCTGTCTCAAGGGCCAAGTTGACGCGTTCTGCGTGAAAAATGGCATTTATCCCTTGCCCAAACTGCCCGGGCTGACAACCGCCGGTCCGTCGAGTACCTTTAACAGAGGGATATTACGACGATTAGGCTGCTGGAAGACGCCCATGAAGATGGCCGCGAAAATCATTGACCTGCACAAAGAGTACGTGCTTGGCGGAGAGGTGGTGCGGGCCCTGGACGGCGTCAGTCTCGATATTCCTGAAGGCGATTACGTGGCCATCATGGGACCTTCCGGTTCCGGCAAAAGCACGCTTTTGAACCTGCTAGGTTGTCTCGACCGGCCGACCGCGGGACGCTTTTACTTGGGCGATCTCGATGTGGCGCAACTGGATGACGACCAGCTTTCCGAGATTCGCGCTGCACGCATCGGCTTTGTATTTCAATCCTATAATCTGATCCCCCAGCTTACCGTGCTGGAGAACATTGAAGTTCCTCTCTATTACCTGGGGCAACTCACGCCCGAGAGTCGCGAGCGGTGCCAAAAGCTGGCGCAAATGGTCGGACTGGGAGACCGTCTGGGGCATCGTCCCATGCAGCTTTCCGGCGGACAGCAACAGCGTGCCGGCATCGCCCGCAGCCTGGTCAACAATCCGTATTTCATGCTGGCCGACGAGCCGACCGGAAACCTCGATTCGGTAACTACCGGAGAAATCCTGGCGTTGCTCGATCAACTCAACGCCGAGGGGAAGACGATCATCATCGTCACGCACGAAGAAGACGTCGGGCGCCGCGCTCGTCGGATCGTACGGCTCCGCGACGGAAAGATTCAATCCGACGAGCGGAACTAGCGTTTTCCGAGAGGGGCTTTCAAGCCGCTTTCAAGCGTCCCAGCGCCTCGACAAGCCCGTCAATCATCGAGTCGTCGTGCGCGTAGCTCAGGCTGATTCGCAATCTTGCTTCTCCGGCAGGCACGGACGGCGGCCGGATCGCAGGCGCCCAATAACCTTGCCCGGCCAATGTCGCTGAAATCGTCAGGGCCTGAGACGCCTCGCCGATCAGCAGGGGAATGATCTGGCTTCGCGTAGTGCCGACGTTCCAGCCTTGCCCCTTGAGCCGGCTCGTCAGATTGGCGGCGCGGGAGAGCAACGTTTCGCGCCGCAAGGGTTCGCGGGCCACGATATCGAGCGCCGTGCAAGCGGCCGCGGCGGCGGCCGGCGGCAAGGCCGTCGAAAACACGTACGTTCGGGCGCGATTCGCCAGCCAATCGGTCAGCATGCGGCTCCCCGCCACAAATCCGCCGATGCCTCCCAGGGCCTTGCTCAGCGTTCCCACCCGAATATGAACGCCGTCTTCGCAGCCCAGGTGCTCGGCTACGCCGCGGCCCTTTCTGCCAAACACGCCCGTGGCGTGGGCTTCGTCGACCATCAACATGCAATCGTACTTTCGCGCCAGCTCGGCCAAATCGGTGAGCGGCGCCAGGTCGCCGTCCATGCTGAACAAGCTGTCGGTTACGATCAGGCGCCGACCGCTGGCGCTCGCTGTGGCGAGAAGCTTCTGCAAGCTCGACAGGTCAGCATGCGGATAGACGTGCACCTCGGCGCGCGACAGCCGACAGCCATCAACGATGCTGGCATGATTTAGCGCATCGCTAAAGACGGCGTCTCCCTTGCCGACCAAGGCGGTAATGGCGCCTTGATTGGCCGCAAAGCCGGTCGAGAACAGGATTGCGGAGTCGGTTCCTTCGAATTCAGCCAGGCGACGTTCCAACTGTGCATGCGCTTGCGTACGGCCCACGACCAGCGGACTGGCGCCGGCGCCCCACCCCCACTGTTTCGCAGCGCGGACCGCAGCTTCGACCAGCCTTGAATCTGCGGCCAATCCCAGATAGTCATTGGCGGCAAAGTTGACGAACTCCCGCCCGCCCATCTGCAATCGAGCGGTCTGAGGTCGCTCGATCGCGCGCAATTGCCGATGCAAGTCGCGTTGGGCGAGCAAGTCGAGCTCATCGGCGATCCAGGCCAAGGGATCGTTAGCCATGCTCATCTTTCAAGCGCCTCGAGTCCGGCGCGGCGCGAACTCCTTGCCGGGCTTGCGAGACGCCCCCTTTCAGCGCCGCTTTCGCCGGGCGAGTTTCAACACGGCGTCGAACTCGTTCTTCTTGACCGGTTGCACGGAGAGCCGCGAGCCGCGGCGCAGCAGTTCCATGTCGCGTAAGGCCGCAACCGCTTTCAATTCTTCCAAAGGCAGCGGCTCGTCGAAGATCTCTTGTAATTGGATGTCGACCATCTGCCAGGTCGGCTTCTCCGGCGAAACCTTGGCATCAAAGTGGGAATCGTTGGGGTCCCAGGCCGTGTGGTCCGGATAGCCCTCGCGGACGACGATGGCGGTTCCGACGACGGCCGGAGGGGCGGCGTTGGAATGATAAAAGAGGACCTCGTCGCCCAGCCGCATCTCGTCGCGCATGAAGTTGCGCGCTTGGTAGTTCCGCACCCCGCTCCAGAATGTGGTCTGCTTCGGGCTCGCAGCCAGGTCCTGGATCGAAAACGAATCTGGTTCGCTCTTCAACAGCCAGTATCTCTTTTTTTTCTTATCGTCCTTCATAAGACGGCATTCTATTAGCTGGAGCCGACTTAATGAACCGGCGATTGGCAAACCGGCGGTTGCCGCCTGCCCGCGAATGCGGCTACGCGGCCCCCCCGAGATGCTAGCCAATGAACCGCCAGGAGCCCTTGCTCGTATCTTCCAGATAGTCGATTATTCCAATTTTCGCGACGCTTCGCTTCCGCCACGTCAGACGCACAAGTTGATGGCAGCAAGCAAGTTACAGCTCAACGCCCGCGTCGTTCGCCAACTTTTCCGGCGAAGGCGCTGGCGGACGCGAAAGAATATGGCCTGAGCGGCAACTAATTCATTGTCATGACCCAAACGACCTCCGAAGCCGGCAAGAACGCTTCGGCCTCGCCTGTCTCGGTTGACTGGTCCGCACTGTTGGCCCAGCACGACCGTTGGTTGCGCACGATTGCGCTGGCGCGAGTGGGCGAGGCGCAGGCGGTCGATGAAGTCATGCAAGAAGTGGCGCTGGCGGCGGTCCGACAAAGGTCCCCTTTGGCCGATCCGGCGAAGGCGGCGCCCTGGTTGTATCGCCTGACGGTCATGCAAGCCTTGCTGTACCGCAGGCGAATAGGACGGCGCCGGAAGCTGACCTCGGGCTACGCCGAACGGGTCCGGCCGAGCGAAAGCGACTCGAGAACCTATGACCCGCTGGGCTGGCTGCTGGCCGATGAAACGCGAAAGCTCGTCCGCGTGGCGCTTGGCCGGCTGCCGCGGCGCGACGCCGAGATCCTGTTGCTGAAATACACCGAAGACTGGAGCTACCACGAGATTGCGGCTCATCTGGGAATTGGCCACAGCGCCGTCGAAGCCCGGTTGCACCGGGCCCGACGCCGGCTGCGGTCGGAACTGGCCGCGCTCGACGTGGTGGAGAAAGTAGAGAGTCGATAAGGTCATGAATCCTCTGCGTGCCGACCAGGAACATCTGTTGGACCTGCTCGTCGACGGCGAACTCGACGAGGCGAACCGCCGCGAGCTGCTGATGTGGTGCCAGCGTGATCCGGAAGGATGGCGGCAGTGCGCCTTGGCATTTCTTGAAGCCCAGAGCTGGTCGCGGCAACTGCGAGACGTCGGCGGCGCAGCGTCGCTGCCTACGCAAACCGCTCCCCCATCCGACAATCCGCAAGCCGCGGGCTCGCAGACGCGGTCTGCCCAGGCAGTCATTCCCGCGTCGCGCGATCCGCTCGTGCAACGGACCGGCCTGATGCAATCATGGAAGCCGTTCATCGGCCCGCTGGCCATGGCGGCCAGTTTCCTGGCGGCGTTCGGCTTAGGATTACTTGCTCGCAGCGGCTGGCAGGCGGGCCGCGGGACTGGCAGGCCCGAATCCCTTTCCGCCGCCAATCTCGAAATAGCCCGGCAAGAACCTGACGCCGCCGTCGAACAAGAACAGGGGCCGGGTTATGCTATGCCGCGCCGCGAGAATTTGGGGCAGGTGCGGTTGGTTGTCGACGGTCCGGGCGGCGCCGAGCAGGAGATTCAGTTGCCGGTCGTCGAAAGCGGATCGATGGATGCTGATTTCCTGCAGAATCCACCGGCGGCGGTGCCGGCGGAAATCCAGCAAATGTTCGAGCGGATGGGCCATCAGGTGCGGCAACGGCGAGAGATGTTGCCGCTGCGGCTGAAGGACGGCCGACGTTTGATCGTGCCGGTCGACCAGGTGGAGGTGCATCCGGTCGGCAATCGCGCTTATCAATAAACTCCATGACGGCTCGCGGCCGGAGCAGCCGCCGCTGCCGTTTGAGAACCGGGGTCGATCCAGAAAGGAGATGCGATGCGTTACGATCGGGAAAGCTGGCTCCAACGCGCCAGTTCGTTGGCCGTCGGCGCCGCGGTTTTACTCTCGGGGACTTCCGCCTTCGCCCAGCAACTCAGAGCGCAGGTGCGCCACGCGGTTGAACAGGGCGCGGTTGAACAGGGCGTCGAGGACGGCCAGGAACAAACTCAAGCCTATTGGATCGGGGTCGCCTGTGAAGCTCTTTCTCCGGCCATGCGTGCGCAGCTCGGCCTGGCGGAAGAGCAAGGCGTGCTGATCCAGGATGTCGTCGCCGACTCGCCCGCGGCGCAAGCCGGGCTGAAGCGATACGACGTGATCCTGGCCGTTGCCGAACAGCCGATCGGCGCGCCCGAAGCGTTGGCCCAAGCGGTAGCCAAGGCGCAAGATCAGGAACTTTCCGTCCGTTATCTTCGCGCGGGACAGGAAACGACGGTGACCGTCAAACCGGCGCCGCGTCCGCGCCGGCCGAGCGCCGAAGAATGGATCATGCCGCAAGTCGATCAGGAATCGCTCAAGAGCTGGTTGGACCGGCTGCGCGGTCCCGGCGGCATGGGGCCTCCTCCTTTGGGCATGCGCTTCTTCCATCCCGGCATGCTGCTGCCGCCCGGCGCTTCGGCGGAAGCAGCCTTGCCTGACGATATGAGCGTAACGATTTCAAAGCGCGGCAAAACGCCCGCCACGATCCACGTAGAGCGAGGCGACATGTCGTGGGACGTCACCGAAGATAAGTTGGAACAACTTCCCGACGACATCCGCGTACATGTCGAACGCATGTTGGGCCGGGCGAGCTTTGCAGTAGCCATTGAAGGTCCCAACGAAGGCGCCCCGAAACGCGGCGCCGCACCCACTCCGCCGCGTCATGAGACATTACGCAAGCCGGAGAGCGACCTGGAACGTCAACTCAATGACCGGATGGACCGTATCGACGATCAGCTTCGCAAGTTGCGCGAAGCGGTGGAAAAGCTGCACCCAAACGCCGAATAAGGCGCCGAGTAAGCGAATGACGCTTTCCGGCTTGCCGTCGGCGGCAAAGGCTGCAGGAACCGCGCTCAACGGTCCATGGGCAACTTGGCCTTGCCGCCGAAATACGGGTACTTGTCGAAGCGATCATCATCAGGATCGAGGCGCGGATCATCCGTCTCGCGCATCCAGCGAACGACTCGCTGGCGCAGGTCGCGTTTGGCCGCTGCATAGGCGGGGCGGTCAGCGACGTTGACGAGCTGCTGCGGGTCGCTCCGCAGGTCGTACAGCTCTTCGCCCGGGCGCTTGGCAAAGCTGAGGTTGTAGAACGGCTTGATGCCCGGCTCGTCGGCGTGTGCGAGGATGAAGGCCTTCGTGGGCGAGTTATCGACGTCGCCACACGGCCCTACCGCCCAATAAAGTTGCGGATCGCCGGCGGGCCAGCGGTCGGGCCGAAGATTCTGAAGGTAGAGAAACTCCGCCGTGCGGATGCCCCGGATCGGATAACTTAGATCGCCGGCGCGCACGTTGGCGTGCCGTTCCCGCTCGACGAAAACATGATCGCGGGCCACGGAGCTCGGCTTGCCGAGCAGCACGTCCAGAAAGCTTCGGCCGGTCATCTCGGGCGACGGTCCAAGTCCGGCGAGTTCGAGAAAGGTGGGGGCGAAATCGGTCAGGCTGACGAATTCATCCGCCTGACGCCCAGCCTGGAGCTTGTCGCCCCAGCGGATTGCCAGCGGGACGCGCGTGCCGGAGTCGTAACAATTAGCCAGACCGCGCGGCATCTGCCAGCCGTTATCGCTCGTGTAGACGACGGCCGTTTGATCGAGAACGCCCGCCTGTTCCAACCGGGCGACGGCCGCGCCGACTTTCCGGTCCAACCGCTGCACGGCGGCATAATAGGCCAGCAGGTTCGTACGAACGGCCGGCGCGTCGGGAAACATCGGCGGGACGACGACGGTTTTCGGGTCGAGCCCGGCGAGATCTTGCTCGCCGAAGCGCCACTTTCCCAACGCCGTATCTATGTTGCCCAGCCAGAAGAAGAACGGCTTGGACGCGGTGCGCTGCTGGAGGAATTCATCGAAGCTCGCATACTGCCGGCCGACGGGATTTTCGTCCCAGCCATAGTCCTTGAAATTGCCCGGCGACCAACCTTTGCCGCTGAATCCGACTTCGTAACCGGCCGCACGCAACTGCTCGGTAAAGCTCCCGAACTTCTTCGGAAAAGCGCTCCACAAGCTGGCGGCGTCTTCGAGCTGATGGGCCGCCCGGCCGGTGAGCATCGAAGACCGCGTGGGCGAACAGGACGGCACGGGACAAAAGGCATGTCGAAACAACACGCCCTCGCGAGCGATCCGATCGAAGACGGGAGTCTTCACCGTCGGGTCGCCCAAGGCGCCTGCGTGCGGCCAGGCCCAGTTATCGGCCAGGCAGAGCAAGACGTTGGGACGAGACTCTGCGGCATGTACCTGCGCGAGCCAACTCGACGCAACCAACGTGAGGCAAACAACGATGTTCCGCATGGAAAGAATTCCTCCGTAGCTCGAGGAGGGACGACGTTCAACGCGACGGCAAAGCAAGTCAGGCCTTGGCGGTCCACTAACTCGAGCACGTGACGCGCACCTGCAAGGCGAGTTTTTTGAGCGACGACGCGCACCTGCACTGTAATCACTGCTTTGCGCGTTCTCAATGCATGGCGAACGTTCCAGGCTACGGCCCTGAGACATGCCAGCGCCTTGCAGGTTCCTAGACATCCTTGGACGCCGCACCATACAGACCAAAAGCCCGCGAAAAAGGTCAGACCTCTCGCAATGCGCGCCGCCGCGGATCGAATCCCGACGAACGCGTCCGCACTTGCGCCGTCCAGGCGAAAACCGGCGTAGCTTGCCGCTTGCGCATTCCGGTCTGCGACGGGTTGCAGCCCCCGCAGAATTCCGGGCTCGGCATTCCGCGTACAACTGCGGGGCCGCGGCTTACAATAGCCCGCGATCCACTTGACAGGAACCGGCCGCATCGAGTCAGATTCACATGGCCGCCCGACGCTTCCTGCAAGCATGGGGATGGCCGGGGCGACGCGCACCTCGATTTGCCTTCAAGGAGTGTGGATCATGGAGCAGCCGCCCAAGTCAGAGCAGCGGGAATTTTCGGAAACCAGCCTCGTGGGAACGCTGCTGGAGTTTCACGAGCGCGTCGTGCATCTGCTAAGGGGATCGTCACTCGACGCGAACAGTAAGTTGAGAGTCTACGAGCGGATCCACTCATTGATGGATCAGCTCAATGACGAGTTCAAGCAAGAAGTGACCGATCCCAGGGACTTCGATCTCACCGGCCGCTTGGAGTTCATTTACAACGAGGCGACGAAAATCGTCGAAGAGCTCGGCGGCGACCGGCAGGCCTCTGACTCGAAGCCCTGACGCACAGCACGCTTCTCTGCGGCAGTCCCGTCTCTTCAGCACGATCTGCCCCTCTCTCCATCAACGTCTTCAGTAGTCCAGCAGCAAGCCCCCTTAGGGGTTTTTGCCTTGGCGGCTCACGGACCATCCGCGTCAGCGAGAGAGCGCGAGACGAACTGCCGCCGCAGCTTGATCCAGGCTACAGCTCTCGAGAGACGCGATCCATCGCCCGGCAAAGCCGCTTGCGGACGGCATCCGGCGCTTCGCCCAGTTGTTCGGCGACTGCGTTCCATGAACAGCCTGCCACCCGCAATTCCGCAATCCGCCGTTCGAGCGTGCTAAGACGACTGCGAAGCCGCGTGCGCAATTCGGCGAAAGTCGCCAACTCTTCAGGAGACGGTTCGCCCGAACGCAATACGACTTGATGCTGCGTCGGGCAAAGGGACTCCGTGCGACGCACGTCTCGACGATCCGCCTGCTGACGGCGCACCTGATCGACCACTTTGTTACGCACCATTCGCAGCAGCAACTTGACGAGAGCTTCGGGCGTGTCGAACTCGAAGCGGTCCAGAGACGCCGACGCAAAGAAATTCTTGAAGACCGACTGGCAGATGTCCCCGCTGTCAAGCACGCGCCGCAAGTCGCGGCGGCGAAATCGTCGACGCACCTCCGCGCGAATCTCCGGTTCGTATTCCTTCACAAAGGCCGTGATCGCCTCTTCGTCGCCTGCGCGAATGCGCGAGAACCATTCGTCGTCCATTTTCTGGTAAGTCATCGCGCAGTTCTGCAGATCGGGGCCAAGTCGCTCAGCTTTCGCCCCCACCCATTATGATGGCGCCGTGCGGGACTCGCAACTTTCTTTCTTCTTTTTTCCGCCTTTCTGCTTTTCCACGCGTATTCGGCGCAAGTCGCCGCCTCCGCCGCCCTTCGCGCAAAAACTACGCATTTTTTCCCACGCGATGTCCGCTCTCTTCCCCTTTTTCCCAATGACACCGTTAGAGACGCAACGTCAGGCATACAAGCGACGGACGGAACACGATGCCAGGAACGACCTCGATCATTCAGCCAGCAGGCAACTCGCCATGCAACGCTCATTGCCAGCTTTGGAGATTGGTTCGAGTTGATCTCAATCCAATTTCGAGTCCTGGAGCACGTCGCGTCCCGCAACGCAACAAGCCGTAGCCTGTGGCGCGACAGATGCGCCATCCCGCGTCAGAGGAATTGTATTCAGTTTGCCTTCACAAGGAGTATGTGACATGTCTCGGTTATCTATGGTGGCGTCAGGGGCACTTCTCATCGGTCTGTTCTGTGCCTTTCAACCCGGCGCCGCTCGGGCTGACGGTTACGGCGGCTACGGGCATGGCGGCTACGGGCATGGCGGCTATGGGCACGGCGGCTATGGGCACGGTGGCTATGGGCACGGTGGCTATGGGCACGGCGGCTACGGGCATGGCGGCTACGGACACGGCGGCTACGGGCAAGGCGGCTACGGACACGGCGGCTACGGGCAGGGCGGCTACGGACACGGCGGCTACGGACAGGGCGGCTACGGACATGGCGGCTACGGACACGGCGGCTACTGGTAAGCCACTCGCGCAAGCTGCGGCCTGAGTATTCGCTGATTGAACACGCTCGCCGGAAAGAACCGGCCCATCCAGCCGGCCAATAAAACTCAGACCCTCCGTACGCTGCCGCGCACGGAGGGTTTGGAGCGTCAAGCGAGAGCAACACGCCGATTCATTGGAACGCCGCGAATTCGGTCGCTTCGCGTCTCTTCCCCTTCAGGGCCGTTCGACCTGAGTGCCTTCGCGAATAGTGGAAAGTTGCCGATACAAGGAAAAGTCGATGCTCTCCGAGAGAAACCCTACCGATCCATCAGCGAACAGGAATTGCCCGCCGCCCGGGTGATCGCTGCGGAAGTTGGCTACGCTGTGCGGACCGCCGTGGCGACTGCTCCGACAATCTCCGATGTTGGCTATTTCCAGATAGGTGCTGGTGACGGGGCTCTTGTTCATGGGTTCGGCCGTACAAGCGACGTTTCCGCCCGTGACAAAACCCAACGGCAGCAGGAAAGGAACGCTGACGGTGGCGGAAATCCAAGCGCCCGTCGCTGAGACTGGTTGTCCCGCCGGCCCGGCAAACGGCGTACTGCAACCACATCCGTGGCATAAGGGCCATCGCGATCCGCCCGTCCCTTCTCCTACGGCAATCGTGTGGCTCGTCCCATCCGTGACGTGCGCCGCGCGCGTCAGAGCGTTGGCTTCGAACAAGCCGCGTTCATCGGCAGGGACGCGGGCGGCGGGCAGGCAAGTCGCATCGTTGCTTCCTTTCGAGTAAACGTAGTCGGTCGCGCCGAAAGTGGTTCCCGCCGGCAGCGAAAGCGGAGCAAGCTGTTCCCACGAAATCGGGTTGCCGTGCGAACTCGACGGACAGACGAACGTCGGTATCGCCATGCGGGCCACGCCAGGGGGCTGATTCCACCAGGGCTGGCTCTGATCATACAAGTCGTGCAAGTTCGTCTGTTCGAAGTAGGGCAGCAGCATCGTGTTGGCGTTGGCATACATGTTCTGACCGTCGTCCGACACGATCAGCAGAGGCGGAAAAGCGCGATGCGATGCATGGTAGTTGTGCAAGGCCAGACCGAACTGCTTCAGGTTGTTCTGACAGGCCATGCGCCTCGCCGCTTCCCGAGCCTGCTGGACCGCAGGCAGCAGCAGAGCGATCAGGATGCCGATGATCGCGATGACCACGAGCAGTTCGACCAGCGTGAAGGCCCGCCGCCGAAGAAAAATTGCCATGCCCGGACTCCAAGTGTGATCCAAACCCCTTGATGGCAACCCAATCGTTCGTCTGCGATCGCCAGCGGGCGCGTTCCGCGTCGACGGCCAGCAGTGCCTCCTGCGCCGGCTCATTCGCCGTCGAAACCTGGCGCCAGCATCGCTGCCATGGCGCCCGGCGCCGCGATCGACTTGTCCTGCATCCATTCTTGCACGGCCCCCATAACCTGGCGGCCCGCTTCGGCGCCCAGCAGTTGCCCGAATCGGTATCGGCAGACCGCCGCCAGCAACGGCATGGAACAATCGTCGAGTTGTCGCGCGGATTCCGCCAGCCACGATGCCGCCTGGGCGCGGTCGCCCGACTGGAAGGCGATGGCAGCGCGAACCACGCGCGCCACGGCGGGGCACCACTCGAAAGGCTTCCGCTCGAGATACCGCGCGTCGCATTCGGCCGTGCGAAGCAATGCCCGTCGGCTTCGCCCTCGATCGAGTGCGGCCAGCGCCGCTCGCGCACGCAGCCAGTGGCATTCAACGCCCATCACCACTTGCCGCAACATACCGGAAGCGGCGAGCGGGCGCCAAAAGGCTTCCGCTCGCTGCCACGCATCGTTGCCGCGCCGTTGGTACAGGTCGGCCTGGACAAGCGCCATTTCAGACAGAATGTGCTGCAGCGAAAAGTCGCGGCCATGCCAGGCGGCCATCGCCGACTCGACGTTGCGGCGCGCCTCGGCGGGATTGTCCTCGACCAGCCAGACCGCATTACAGTTGGCCAGCCGCGACATGGCAGAGCAGAACAGATCTCCGCGCTGTTCGGCTTCCGACAGCATGCTTCGAACGCGTTGGGAAAGTTGCTCGAATTCCCCCAGGTAGAACAGCGCCTGTCCGATCCAGGCGTGCAAGACTCCTAATTCCCAGGCGCATCCGCTGCAGCGAGTACGGAAAGTCGCGTCGGCGGGAACGAAGCGTCCGATCGCCGCTTGCCAATCTCCCGAGCAAAAGTCGGCATAGCCGCTGAGCATGTCGACGTAGGCCGTAGCGTGGGGATCATCGGCGCGGCGCGCCGCGGCGAGAGATAAGTCCACCAAGGCCTTTGCACGGCGCGACTTCCTGCCATCGGCCCAGCAGACCATGGCCGCTTCCAGGGCCAAGGCGCGGGCAATCCGCCCCGCCTCTCCGGAATCGAGCGACAACCGCGTGCAGCGAGGCTGAAGGCAAAGGCCGTAAATCGGATCGATCATGGCCAGCGCCGTGCCCGCCGTCCAACAGATGTCAATCCGGTCCAGGACTCGCTGCGACATGGCGTTCGGATCGCGATACTGCACGCGGAGCTGGCGCATGCGGAAGCGGGTGCGCTGCACGAGCGTATCTATCAAAGCGCGTCGCCGCGTCTTCGGAATTCTCAAGCCCAAGTCGCCCAACACCCCGCGAAACACGCTTTCCCCTTCTTCGAGCTGCCCGCCGCGGAGGAACTGGTCCGCGGCGTTTCGCAGCAACCCCAGGCGTTCGTCTTCGCCGCAGCATTCTGCGGCCTCGCAGTACGCGCGTCCCGCCTCGGCAGGGCGACCTGCGTTAGCCAGCGCGTCGGCCAATCGCCGTCGCAACGCGGCTTCGCCCGCGGTCCCGCCGGGCTGGTTCTCCAACGCCAGACGGTACAGTTCCGCGGCCTTCTCGAAAGCCAAGGCCTCGGCGGCGCGATCGGCCGCCAGCGTCGCGAACTCGCAAGCCGGCGCACGGCGGCCCGCGTAATGGTAATGCCAGGCCAGGCGATCCGGGCTGTGGCCGCCGTTCGCTTCCAGCGCCAGCGCAAGGTTCATGTGGTGCTGGCGGCGTTCTTCCTCCGACACGCGGCTTAACACCACGTCGCGCAGGCGGTCGTGATAGGGCTCAGTCAGATCCGCTCCGTTCACGGTCGCCCAATTTCGTACGAAGCGCTCGCCCAACAGCCCCTGAAACACTTTTTGCCGATCGCTCATGACGCGCGCCGCCTGACACGCCTCCGTCGGCGCCAGCGGGTGCCCCGCCACCGCAATCACGGTAAGCAACCGCTGCGCACGTTCGGGAAGCCGGCGGACCCGATTCCAAAGTATCTCGTCCGCCTGCTCGGGGCCCGTGCTGCCTCGACGATGGGTCCGCATCTGCCACGCCAGTTCCAACAGCAGAAAAGGGTTGCCGCCCGACTCGCGGACCAGCATGTTGGCGTCTTCGGAACAGGCCTGGCCGGAAAGACCGAGTTCCTTGACGGCCAGGGCCCGCGCGTCTTGTTCCGACAAATCGTTGACGGCAAGGCGCTCGATGCAGCGGCGCTCGGTGGCGGGAATCCGCTCGATGCGCTCGACCAGCCCCAGGTCGCCCTCATCGCAGCGGTAACAAGCCAGCAGCAGCAGCGGCGGAGAGTTCTCCGCGCCCAGCAGTTCCGTCAGCAGATCCACGCTATCCCGATCGCTGAGTTGCAGATCGTCGATCAAGAGCACCACGGTTGCGCGGCGCGAGATCCGGGTCAACAACTCTCGGAAGGAACGCAATGCCGCACGCCTGGCCATTTGCGGATCGACGGAAGACGGCGAAGAACGGCTGAATCCCGCGACCGCGGGCGCCCGCTGAAGCACGGGAAACATGGCGGCCAGCAGCGGAGTCTCGTCCGGCAGCAATTCTCGCACCTCGTCGGCCGGCCACGAGCGCAATGTCTGACTCAACTGATCGACAAGCCGGTCGATGGCTTTGAACGGCACCGACTCGCGTTGATAACAACGTCCGGACAACAGCAACACGTCTTGCCGTCCATCCAACGAGGCCGCGAACCGCTCCGCCAGCGCGCTCTTGCCTGACCCTGAGCCGCCGTGCAACAACAGGGCGACGGTCTGGCCCCCCGCGGCGCGGGCGAACGCTTCCTGAATGCGCTGCAATTCCTGCTGGCGACCGACAAAGGCGGACGCCGTCCCTGTCCCGGCGCGCCGGTCTTCCCGAACTCCAAGTCGGCGCAACACCTCTTCGCCCGTCGGCCGCCGCGCCGGATCGCGCTCGAGCAACTCGCTCGCAAGCCGGCTGAGATCGGCCGGCGCCTCCGGATTCAGCTCTTGGAGCGAAGGCGGATCGCGCCGGCTCTTGGCCGCCAGAATCTCGCGGACCGTTCCGGTGAACGGGAGCCGGTTGGCGAGCGCTGCAAACAACATCACGCCCACTCCGTACCAATCGCTCGCCGGGCTCGCCCGCTCGCCGCGAAACTGCTCCGGCGCCATGTACGCGGCCGTTCCCTGCAGATAGCCGGGAGAAGCTTCAAGTTCCCATTGGTGCGTGCGCGTCAGGCCGAAATCCAACAGCACCACGCGTCCGGAAAGCGTGACGAGCACGTTGGACGGCTTGATGTCGCAATGCAACAGCCCCGCGGAGTGCAAAGCGATCAACCCGGAAGCAAGCTGCGTCAGCGCATTGCGAACGCTCGGCTCGTGAACTCGGGCGCCGTCGGCCCCTTTGCCGCTGCGACGGCAGTAAGACAGAAAATCGCCTCCATCGACCAGCTCCATCGTGAAGAAGTAGCGATCGTCGGCGGAGAAGAGCTCAAAGAACTGCACCAGGTTGGGATGACTGAGATCTTCCAGCACGCGAAACTCATGTTTCAAACGGAAGATCTCGCCGGCGTCCGCTCGGCGAAAGGTCTTCAAGGCCACGCGCTGCTGCCAGAAATTATCGAACGCCAGGTAAACCGTTCCCATGCCCCCTTTGCCCAGTCGCCGAAGAACGGTGAATCGCTCCGTACCGAGGAATTCTGAATCGTTCTCCTGCCGAGAGCCCTCCTCTCCATCGCCGGACGACCGCAGGAGCGATTCCGAAGACGCGTCCGAAAGCCGCTGCCCATCCAGCAAGCGACGGACTTCGAGCTGACGCTTCAGTCGCTCGGCGTACTGCGGGAAGCGGCGGCAGTAGTCCTGAACGTCAACCGGCTGGCCCAGTTCCTCAGCCAGCAGTAACTCGTTGTAGATCAAGTCCA
>DASZUP010000335.1:0-6253 GCA_035547635.1 Pirellulales bacterium | reverse complement strand
CAATGGATATGATCGGCGCAGCTCTCCATCAACTGGTACGAGTGCGGATTGATGTCCTGACCGAACATGCGTTGGAAGTGGGCGCCCGGCACGACGTGCCAGAGATGATGGATCACGCAATTGGTGATAAACATTTGTCCTAGTTCGTCGAAGTCGAGCCCCCAGGGGTTCGTCGTGCCGTGGGCCACCGCTTCGTGCACCCGGCGCGTCGGATGATATCGCCACACGCCGCAATTGATCTCGGTGCGTTTGGCGTCCGGCGAGCCCGGCTTGCCGATTTTTGAATTCGACAGGATCCCGTTGCAGCCGTAGAGCCAGCCGTCGGGGCCCCAGGTCAGGCCGTTGAACACATTGTGCCGGGCCTTGAGATCCCAGCCGTCCAGCACGATCTGAGGCTCGCCATCCGGCGCGTCGTCGCCGTCGGCGTCGGGCACAAAGATCAAGTTGGGCGTTGAGCAGAGCCAGACGCCGCCAAATCCGACTTCCACGCCGCTCAGGTTGCTGCCTTCATCCCAGAATACTTTGCGGCTGTCGAACCGGCCGTCGCCGTCGCGATCCTCGAAGATCACCACCCGATCATGCCCGGCCGTTTGCGGCTCCTGGCTCCAGTCGGGATAGGAGAGGCACTCGACCACCCACATCCGGCCCCGATCGTCGAACGTCAGGGCGATCGGCTGCACCACGTCGGGCTCGCCGGCAAACAGCGTGGCCTGGAAGCCCGGCGGCAACGTCATTTGCTCGAGCGTCGCCTGCGGCGACAAGGGCGCTTCGGGATCTTCGGCGCGTGCCACCGCGACAAACGACAGACTGAGCAAAACGAGCGCAAACCGAGTGTGCATGACCACCGCCTGGAGACCGCGTGAGGGTGAAGCCGACCGCCCCGAGCGCCGCGAAAGTTTTCACTTTCAGGCAGTGCCATTGTGCCTGCCGCCGCCGCCGCGATCAACTCACGAGCCGAGCCGGTTCAGGGCGTCTTCCAGTTGCTGCCAGCGCTGCTCGAGGCTGCCGGTGTAGCCGATGGAAATGCGAACCAGGCCCGGCGAAATGCCGGCACGGCGTTGATCGTCGGGCGACATTTCGCTGGAGGTCGAGCTGGCCGAACAGGAGAGGAGCGTGTCGAAGTAGCCGAGACTGACGGCGATGTAACCGAATCGCTCCTGGTTCTGCAGGATTTCCAGGAAGCGATTGGCCCGCTCAGATGTCTCCAGGTCGACGCAGAAAATCCCGCCAAAGCCGTAGCCGGGATTGGCCAGCCGGCTGATGAGCGCATGCTGCGGGTGCGAGGGCAGGCCTGGGTAAATCGTCGTGATGCCGCGCTGCTGCAGCCGCTCGCTGAAAGCCTGCGCGCGGCGGCTGTGCTCGGCCACGCGCAAGCCCAAGTGCGGCAGACGCAGGCTGATTTCGAAAGCGATCCGCGGATCCATCGTCGGGCCGAGCAGCATCAAGGCGCCGGTGTGCAAGTCCATCAGGCCGTTGATCAGTTCGTGACTGCCGCAGATGGCGCCGGCGATACAGTCCGAAGCGCCGTTGATGAACTTGGTCAGGCTGTGAACCACAATGTCCGCGCCCAGTTGGGCGGGCGACAGCACCATGGGGGAGAAGGTGTTGTCGACTATGAGTCTGGCGCCGTGGCGATGCGCGATCTCCGCCAGACGCGGGATATCGGCGACCACCAAGGTTGGATTCGAGAGCGACTCCACATACAGCAGCCGCGTGCGATCCGTGAAGGCGGCTTCAATGGCGGCCAGATCGGTCGACGGGACGAACGTGGTCGTCACGCCGGCCTTGCGCGGCAGGAAGTCGTGAAACAGTGCGAACGTGCCGCCGTATAGGGCGTCGCACGCCACAACGTGATCGCCCTGGTCGCAGCACTGCAGCACCGCAGCGGAGACGGCGCTCATGCCGCTGGCCGTGCAGTAGGCGGCGGGCGTGCCTTCCAAAGCGGCCAGTTCGCGGCCGAGGACGTACACGGTCGGATTGTAATGCCGGCCGTAGAGGTAGAACCCGCCGCTTTCCGGGCCGAGCTGGCCTTGGAACAACCGCGGCAGCAGCTCAGGCTCCAGGACCGTGAAGGTCGTGCTGGCCTCGATCGACATATTCACGCCGCCGTGTTCGCCGAATTCGTGGCGAAGATCGGCGAGCGATTCGGCGGGATCGAAACCTTCCCGACGCGGACCATTGGCATTGGGATTCGAAGCCGACATAGAGGCCCTCGACTGGTAGCAGAGATTCTGACGGCGCGCCTTGGCCGGCGCGATGACGTCGCAATTGCGGAACTCGACGCGAGGCGGTTAGCCCGCACGCCTTATTCTACGTTTTTGCGCCAGTCGGGCTTCTTTTTCCGCGCCGAAGGATGCCTTCGCAGCGGGCGAAATTCCTCGTCGAGGCTCATGCTGGCGAATTTGATGGGCCCGTCGTAAAGCGCCACCGACTTTGCCTTGGGGCCCCGATCGCCGGCGGACGCGACGGGATCGAGCTCGTACGACACGCCTTGGCCTTCGTTCAGCCGTTCGAATTGACCGTCTGAATATGCGGAGCAGTGAAAGAACACGTCTCCGCCGCCGCTGCTGGGCACGATAAAGCCGAACCCCTTATCGAACATCAGTTTCTTGATAACGCCCAACGGCATCGTGGTACGCTCAGGCAAATGTCTTCATGGGCGCCGCGGAGACATGCCCGCCGGCGCCGTCAGTTGGAAATCAATGGCAAGCAGTCGAAGGCTCTGCGGCCGCGGGCGGAAGCGTCCTACCGGCGCGATGGCAGCGTCTTCGGTTGGTACTCGTGGTCGCGCTTGCGCACGACTTTGGCTTCGAGAATCTTGTCCGGTTTGACGCCCGGCCCCGAGCGCTCGAATTCATCGACGACGTCCATGCCTTTGATCACCTGGCCGAATACGGTGTGTTTGCCGTCAAGATGGGGCGTCGGCAAAAACGTGATAAAGAACTGCGACCCGCCCGTATTGGGACCGGCGTGCGCCATGCTTAGGCTGCCGCGGCCATGTTTTCGGGCATTGGGCTGACGGCACTCGCACGCAATTGCATATCCAGGTCCGCCCGTTCCCGTTCCCAGCGGGCAGCCGCCTTGGGCCATGAAACCGTCGATCACGCGGTGAAATGCAAGTCCGTCATAGTACTTCTTCTCAACGAGACTCACGAAGTTCGCCACCGTGTTGGGCGCCTCATCCTCGTAGAGTTCGATCAGCACGTCCCCCTTCGTCGTTTTCAACAGAATCTGCGGCAGATCGTTTTCGCCGGCTTCAGCCATCAATGTCTCTCCAAAAGTAAGGGCCCCAAGGGCCGAAACCAGGGCGGTACAAATCCCTAAATAGCGCATCGCGAACTCCTTTTCATTTTCATTCTATGCAGCCAGCAAGGCCGCGTCGAAACGTCGCTTCCTTTAGCTGACCGAGTGCGGATCAAACGTCTGTTCCGTCGAGCAAACTTGCCCGAATATCCACCTGGGCACGGAATATGCAACGCCGTCCCGGCGAGTTTTCCGCGTGCACCGCGACCGACGACGCACCTGGCGAAGGACGCGCTGACAAGCTCGACCCAGCAAGGTCCGGCAGCGAGAGTGTTCAGCGGAGTTAAAAATAGGGGAACAAGCCCGACTGCACAACTCCGTTTCGATCAGCGTGGCGGCGGAACCTGCGAAGGCGCCGAGTTGCGGCGCTAGCGCCCCAGCCTCGTCGGAATTTGGAAGCGATTGCGTTTTTGAGGCCCCCGAGAAGGTTTTAAGTTGGGGCGTTCGGCGTGGTCGTGTACAATGCATCAACACGCATGGATAAGTTGCTCTTGCCCGGTTCGCAAGAATCGGCGACAACAGATGCTCTCCCACCGATTTCCCGCCCGACAAATTTGGAGCATTGGCATGGACGCCAGTCAACGTCCGCATAGCGTATTTTCCGCGTTGTGTCGTCGCACTGACGTAAGTCGCTGGTTATGGCTGTTGGCGATGGTCGGCATGTTGGCCGCCTTGCCGCTTGCCGCGGCCCGCGGCGACGAAACGTCGCCGGCGGCCGAGCAGAAGGCGTCGACTGGTTCCGCCTCGTCTGCGGCGTTGGCAGCCGGCAAGCTGGTAATTTGCGGGGGCGGCAAACTCCCGGACCAACTCGGTAGGCGCTTCATTGAACTTGCTGGCGGCGAAGCAGCCAGGTTGGTCGTAGTTACCACCGCAAGCAGCCTGGCGGATACCGACCGAATCGAAGCGAAACTGGCCTTCTGGCGACGCCAGATGGTGCAAACGCTCACCATCTTACACACTCGCTCACGCCAGCGGGCCGACGAACCGGCCTTTACGGAACCGCTGGCCAAGGCGACCGGAGTGTGGTTTATCGGCGGCAACCAGAATCTGCTGACCGAAACATACCTGGGGACGGCCACGGAACGGGGGATTCGCGGAGTGCTGAAGCGAGGGGGAGTGGTCGGCGGCACCTCCGCCGGCGCCGCCATCATGTCGCCTGTGATGATCTGTCGCGATCACCCGGAAGTGGAGTCGGGGCCCGGCTTTGGATTTCTGCCAGGGACGGTCGTAGACCAGCACTTCCTGAAGCGGAACCGTCAGGCCCGTTTGCTGCGAGTGCTCGACAATCACCCGGAGCTTGTCGGCTTGGGGATCGACGAAGGGACGGCCCTGGTCGTCGAAGGCGCCCGGATGCAGGTCCTCGGCGAGTCGCAGGTTATGGTTTGTTCCTCGACGCCTCCGGACCAGCCGGCGCAGGTCCGTCCGCTCGCCGCGGGGGCTGAGGCGGACCTGGTCCGCTTGCGTTCGGAGGTCTTGGCCAGGCTGGCGCCTCGCGAGAGCGAACCTGCGCTTTCAGAAACCGCGGAGCTTGAGCAGAAGCCGCGGGGAGACGAACTGGACGCTGCAGCCGTCAGCGTCAGCGCCTCAGAAGCGGAGAACGCCGACCGGGCGCCGGAAGCATCCGAACCGAAGAACGAAACGATCGGTCAATAACGCGCAGCCGCGACGCAAATGAGTGCCTCGCCAAACCTGAGCTGACGGGGCGCCTGGTGGCTGAGCCTTGGCGAAGCCCCAGTTCGCTGGGGCATCGCTGCGCTCTGCCGCCAGGCACCCAACTATCAAATCGATGTTGAAGAAGCACTACCCTTCGTCGACATCTGGCGGCATCACGGCCGCCGGCTATTCTTCGTACAGCGAAACGTGCAGCTTGCCGTCGCGCGTGAGGTAGCCCCGGTAAAGGCCTTCGGAGTTGAACGCCGGCGAGTAGTTGCCCGCGGCGTCGAGCGTAATGACGCCGCCTTCTCCGCCCGCCTCTTTGAGCGTCTGGTTGACGACCCGATCAGCCGCCTGCTCTACGGGCAAGCCCTGGTACTTGATCAGGGCGTTAATCTCGTGGGAAACGGCGTAGCGGATGAAGTATTCGCCGTGCCCCGTGCAGGAGACGGCGCAGCCCGCATTGTCGGCGTATGTGCCGGCGGCGATGATCGGCGAATCGCCGACGCGACCGAATTGCTTGTTGCTCATGCCGCCGGTGGAGGTTCCGGCGGCCAGGTTGCCGTGCAGGTCGACGGCTACGGCGCCGACGGTGCCCCAGTCGTGTTCTCCCTCTGTTCGTTGCCGCGAAGTTTGTTGGCCCTGCGACTTTTTCCACTCGCGCTGAATTTGTTGCCAGCGGGGCAGGGTCCAAAAATACGCGGGATCGACAATTTCCAGTTCCGCCTTTGTGGCGAAGACTTCGGCGCCGCGGCCGATCAGCATCACGTGCTTGGAGCGTTCCATCACGGCGCGGGCGGCAGTGATCGGATTCTTGATAATCGTGACTCCGGCTACGGCGCCGGCGCGCTTGGTTTTGCCTTCCATGATTGAGGCGTCGAGCTCGTTGCGGCCTTCATGGGTGAACACCGCGCCCTTGCCGGCGTTGAACAGCGGCGAATCTTCCATTACCCGGATCGCCTGTTCGACGGCATCGAGGCTCGTGGCGTTGGGCTTGTTCAGCGCTGCGCGTCCCGTCTCCAAGGCTTCGCCGAGCTTGGCGCGGATTTGCTTTTCCAGTTCCGGAGATACTTCCTTCCGCGGCGCTCCCAGTCCGCCATGCACTGCCAGGACGACGTCGCCCACGCGCACCGGCGCCGTCTTTTCGTCCGCTCGCGCATGCGGCAACACGCCGCCGAATGCCAGGTAAAGGACCGCTGGAACCGTCATTGCCGCCAACCAATTCCGTGAGGAGTTCATTACAGATTCCGCTACGGGTGCAAAATCGCGCTCGATGCGTCAGGCCAATTCGACGATA
>DASZUP010000334.1:0-4847 GCA_035547635.1 Pirellulales bacterium | reverse complement strand
GCCCGCGCGCCGCCGGAGCGCGCCAACCAGGCCAAGGGAGCCGCGGCCGCCACCGCGATGCTGGCGGCCGCGGCTCCAATGGCCCAAGACCAGCCGAACTCTCGCCGGTCGCGAGCCGGGCTGGACGCGACGATCGACAGGCACTTGGCCGGCGACCAATGCCGGACGCGCTCGGCGCCGAGTTGCGAAACCTCCACGCCCGCTTTGTAGGCCAGGCTGCCGACCGGCAAGGCCACGAGCAACAGCACGCAAGCCGCCGCCAGGGTCGCGGCCGGCCATCGCCAGGCGCCCAGGTGAAACTGCAGGGCGCCGCCTTGGCTCGCGTAACGCGCCGCGGGCAGCAATTGTCCGACCAGAATGCCGCCGGCTACGACCAGCCAGGCGCAGATCATAGCTCCCGGGAGAAAGCCGAGCGGAGCGGCGGCAGGCGAGTCAGCGGGCGACGCTGCCGAACCGCCGAGAAGTTTGTTCCACGGCGCCGCCATCGGATCGCCCCCCAGGGCGATGTCAATGTATAACTCTTCCGCATAGGTCCGGACTTGGAAGTAGTCCGTGACCGTCATCTCGGCTGAGGTCGTCACCGCCACCCACATGGTCGCCGCTCCGATCGAACCCAAGGCTCTGCGCAGCGTGACATGGCGAACGGCCTGCCAGGCGCTGCCGTCGAGCAGCGCCTGTTCCTCGAGTTCGCGTTCTGCCAATCGCAAGCCCGCCGAGACGATCAGTACGGCCCAGGGGAGCGCTGCCACGGCGTGAACCCAGATGGCGCCGCGCCAGCCATCGAGCAATGCGGGCGCGGAACAGGCGAACGTGTACCAGCCCTGCAAGCCAAAGCCCGCTTGCCAGGCGCCGACTTGCACGTAGAGCGGCACGAAAAGCAAACCGACCAGCAACGCAAAAAAGAGCTTACGTCCGGGCAGATCGGTGCGCGTCAGCAACACGGCCAACAAGGTTCCCAGCGGCACGCTGGCGACGACGACGGCGCCGGCGAGCAACCAGGTGTTCAGCGCCAGTCGGGCCGTGCGCGCATCCCCTAGCGCCAGCGGAAGTGCGGCCAGCAGGCCGAGGAAGAGCAGGGCGGTCAGAGGTTTTCGATGGTGCATCAGCTCTGGCGGGGAACCTTATATCAAGCCCTTCAGAATCTCGTCTCGTTTTTCGCAGGCTCGTTCCGCTTCGTCCAACAGGGCGAGCATTTCGTCGAAGGCCGCGGCGGTGGGAGTCGCAGCGCCGCGGGCATTGACCCGTTTGACGGCCGCCTCGATCTTGTCAGACAATAACAGATCCGCACAGTAGATCGCATCCAGCGTGTTATCGCCGATTCGCACCAGATCGAAAACGCCGCTGTACCCGCGCATCGGACCGCGCAGCCGCGCGATAATTGCGTCGAGCCTGGCCTGAGTGCAAGCAAGTTGCGTCGGAGAGTCACTCTGGGCGGAGTCGGCAATCGCGGCAGGAATTCCGTCCAGGCCTTTTCGGGCGCACTGCAGCCGCTCGGCAAGATGCGTCCTCAGCAGGGCATCGCTTTCGCGACGATAGGCGCGCTCCAAATAGCCGTGAAAGCCGGGAATTCTCCGCATCAACTCCTCGGCGGCGCCGGCTGGGCGCCCGTCATCCGCGGGATTGGGCATGGTCTCTTCTCCGCGCAAGAAAGTTTTGCGTCGCGAGGCGCCGCCGGCGATGCGGCGGGGGGCCCCGCGTGCCGCCTGGCGTCCATGATACTCCGGCCGGCCATACGGAGCACGATTCGTCTTGGCTCAGGGCTGCAACCCCGCTATAGTCCCGCCTCGCCTTTCCTTTGCCCGGCGTCGCCGGATGTCTGCTCGACGGAACTCGATGCGCGCACCCAGTGCCAAGCTGATCGTGGCCTTTGCTTTAGGCAGCCTGTTGTTGGCCGTCCCGGCGGGGTGTGCGCAGTCCCAGTCGCGAAAGTGGTATGACCCGTTCGGGCTGTTCGCCAAACAGGACGAGCCCGGGCCGCCCAAGGTGATGTCGTCCGTCGAACGCATCAAGATCCTGCGTGAACTGGCCGACCGAGCACCCAAGCTCACGCCCGAGCAGCAAGAGAAAGCTTCCACTGAAATCGCCCAGGCGTTGAGCAACGAGGACGATACGCTGGTGCGAGGGCAAATGTTGCGGACGATTGCCGTAATGCCGACGCGGACGGCCAGCACGATGCTGGCGGCCGGGCTGCAGGACGCGGATCGCGACGTACGCGTGGCTTGTTGCGAAGCGTGGGGGAAACGCGGCGGCGACGACGCCGTGAAGCTGATGGTGGAAACGCTGCGCAGCGACGGCGATGTCGACGTCCGGCTGGCTGCGGCCCGCGCGCTCGGAGAGCTGAAAGATCCGAAGGCTGTCGAGGCGCTGGGCGCTGCGCTCGATGACCAGGATCCGGCGATCCAATACCGATCGATTGAGTCGCTGAGGAAGATTACGGGTAAAAGCTATTCCAGCATCCAGGACTGGCGGCTGTACGTCCAAGGCAAGGAGCCGGAACCGCCTTCCGTGGCGGAGCGGTTGCGCCAATTATTCTAATCTTCCGCCCTCGGCGAATTCTTACGACGCCCGGCTGATCCCGACATCGGGGCCCGATGCGTCCGGGTAATCACGGCCCCGCCGCGGCGCACCAATTTGTGGCGTATATTTTCGGCGTATATTTGGCGGGCGGTGCTTTTGCAAGGGGGCTGCGAAAGACGCCTTGCCGCACGGGGATTCTTCTTGGAGAGATAGAGCCGACGCGGAAGCAACGGGGCCAAAAACCGATCGGTTGGGCCTGAGTGCCGACTCTTGCGGGCCATGGGGGCTGGCAAGCCCGCGCAGGATCATGGAAATGGACGCGCTGACGCAGATTTTTATTTGGGTGCTGGCCAGCGTGATCGCCAGCCTGGTGGCCGGCTTTTACATCGGACGAGCGACCTCGCATTCCGAGCATGAGCGGGTCGCACAGCACGAGAAGGCCAAGGCGCTTAAGGCTTTGGTGGACGTTCTCAACAGCGTCCAGCAACTCAGCACCGACGTCGACTCTCGCACCTCGGAAATGCACGCGGTGCAGCGACAAGTGGGCGATATCCACGTAACGGGCGAACTGGAGAAGATCCGCCAGGAACTTCTGGGCCAGGTCGTCTCGGTGCTCGAATCGAACCACAAGCTGGAAGAGGATCTCGTCTTCGCACGCTGCCGCATGGAAGAGCAGGCTGAAGAACTCGACCGCACGCGGCGCGAAGCGACGACCGACGCGCTTTCAGGCGTGGCTAATCGCAAGGCGTTCGACGACCGGCTCAAACTGCTGTTAGGGTATCATCGCCGCATCGGCACGCCGTTCGCCCTGATGCTGGCGGATCTCGACCACTTCAAATGGATCAACGACACCTATGGCCATCAGGCGGGCGACCGGGTGATCCATCAACTAGGGGCGCTGTTGACGACACAGGTCCGCGAGGTCGACTTTGTCGCCCGCTTCGGGGGAGACGAATTTGCCGTGCTGCTGGCGAACAGCAATCTGGAAACGGCCCACAAAATTGCTCAGCGGATCTGCGTGGAAACGACGCGCATCAATTTTGGCTTCGGCGCCGCGAAAAAAGAGCAAACGGCGATTACGCTCAGTTTGGGATTGGCCGCAGTCATGTCGGGCGATACGCCCGAGTCGATCTTCCGCCGTGCCGACGAAGCCCTCTACGCGTCAAAAAAGGGGGGCCGCAACCAGGTCCGCTGCCATGTGGCGGCCGCGGCGGCGCCCGTCGCGTCATTGACCGATCTGTTGACGACGGAAATCTCCTGAGCCGTGCCGCACATCTCGTCGCCCCACCTCGCGCCGGCAGGCGTTGGTACGGAAATCGTTTAGCTTTTCGACTTCCGTCGAGTCGCCGCACTCGGTCCAACCGGTATCCCCGACATGAGGCGTTGGCGATTCGTTGCCTCTCGGTTAAACTGCCGCCCCGCGATGAATTCCGCCTGCTCGGCAGCCGATATCTGATGCTGCTTGCGGCCCATTTCTTCCCGCCGCAAGCGATTATGAGATGCGGAGCCGATAGGCAAGCTGGGCGACCGAAGAACCTGAATTTGTGGCGTTGAGCGAGGACGATGGCGGTCCGCTCGGCTTCGCAGTGACCGAAGAGAGTTGTTTATGACCTTGGATGCGCCGTTGCGCCGGGCTGTCATCGGTGTTTGTCTTTTCGGCGGGGCGACCGGGTTGTTTGCCCAAGCGGTTCGCGGTTCCACCGCAGACTCGTCCTCCGCTCGCTCGCAACATCGCAGGGCCATCGCGTTTGTGGATCCGCACATTCCGTTGGCGCAGGCGCGTCGGCGGCTTCCCGAGGATGCGCGCGCCTGGCAAGGTTTGGGTGGCTGGGTGGAACAGGCAGGAGCGGGAGACTGGCGTGCTCCAGGCGGTCTGGGTGAAATCGCGATGCGGGGAGATGATGCATCCGAATTCGCTGAAGGGCAACGCCAAGAGGAGGACGCGGGGCCGGCGCCATCGGCCGATTCGCGTCTGCCGCGCGGCATTTCTCCGCAGCATGCGGCGCTGCTGGCCAAGGTTCGCCGAGTGTTGGATTTCTACCAACGCCAATTGCTCGATACTCGGGGCAACAACTGCTGGGAGCTGATGCACGCGATCGTGGCCTACGGCGTGCATTCCCAGGTGCGCCAAGGCGGTCCGCGAGGGCCGGCGGTGAACTCAATCGCCTGGCTCTGTTCCGGCGCGGCCTGCAACGGAAACTCGCTGATCTACATCGACCGGGGCCGCGTGACCGCCGCCAAGGGACCGCCCGTCCAGGGCCATCACGGTCAGTTTCTGGCCATCCTGGCTCAGTCCAAAGTCATGGCGAGTTATCAGATCCTTGTCGGAG
>DASZUP010000333.1:0-3114 GCA_035547635.1 Pirellulales bacterium | reverse complement strand
AGCTCATAGCGCGCGCTCACCTCGGGCGCCGGGATACCCGTTCGCTCTGCAACGACTTGGCGCGCGGCGTCGAGTATCCGCAGAGTGAAACCGTCGAGCCGTTTGTTCAACGTACCTTCCGTCCGGTTATACACGACAATGCTCTCGATTGGATGCATGCCGCCGAGGTCCAGCTCCCACCAGGGCTCCGGCGTATTCTCCTCTGTGCACGTCTGGCCGCCGTCGGTGTAGATGCCGCTCATATTTCCGTCGATTCCGCGGCTTGCGTGGCCGCCCCAGCTTGTGTTCTTCTGCGAAGCCTTGCCAGTCCGTGCGATGTTCCGGCCGCCGCTATAGACCTCGACTTCCGCCAGGCTAAGCGTTCCCGTTCGCGGCAACTCGATGCGCACAAAGCGTCCGAGCGGGAACTTTCCCTTGTCCGCGCGGCTATGTTCGCGGATTTCTATCTTCCGGAACTCGACGGTCGTTTGCGGATCGTGCTGCAAGGCGATATGGCCTTCCGGGAAACTGCGATCATTATCCGTATAGATGGCCGTCCGCTGGCCGTTGATCTTGACGATCACATGGTTGTCGATCGCGAACAATTCCAGCGTAAACGACTCGTTCAGCTTCGCGGGCGAACTGGCGGCGGGGCATACCCGCTCCAGCCCTTTGCAGATACTTCCGGTCTTGCCGTCGCCGCCGCAAATCTGCGCTTCGTAGCCGCCGGGCCACTTTGAGCCTTCGGCCGGCCTGAATCCCGAGCGGGCATAGATGCCTGCATTGCCGCCGTTGTTGATGCACACTTCAGCCCGCAGATGGAAGTCCTTGTAGTCGCCACGCTCACTGTAGAGGTAGCTCGCCCCGGGGCCGTCGCCGATCAGCACGCCGTTCTCAACTCGCCACTTGCCCGGCTGACTGGAATGCGGCTTCCAGCCGGTCAGGTCTTTGCCGTTGAAGAGCGGCAGAAAACCGTCCGTCGGCCTCGTCTGAGACGGAGCCGCCGCCACGTCGGGCTCGATGAGCGTGACTTCGCCGCCGTCCCACGTAATCTTGCACTGCGGCAACGCGCGCCTAAGCGACTTCACTCCCTCGGCGGTCACTTTCGTGCGCGTCACATCCAGTCTCCGTAGTTCGCTGCACTCGTGCAGGCAGGACAATCCTGCGTCTCCAACGGCGGTCTCCGACAGAACCAACAATGCGAGTTTCCGGTCTCTTTCGAAGTTGCCTTGGAAATTGGCGAACGACGCTTCGGAAATGCCCGAGCATCCGGCGAGATTGAGCGCGACGAGGTGCTTCGTGCCGCGGAAGGCAGTCAGGCCCGTCTCAGTGACCCGTCGATTTCCTTTCAATCCGACCCCAGTCAAATGAAACGCCTCGCGCGGCAATTCACTTGCCGCCGTTATTCTTTCTTTGACGTCGCTACGCCATTTGCCTTGTCCATCGAGTTGGCCGTTAATCGCGACGTGGCCTCCCACGGAAAGCACGTATTCGGCCGCCCGGCGGTCGGCATCAAGGATTTCGACGCCCTCCGTATTGTCGTCGGGCTGCGCGCCGGCGCTTTCGGTCGACTGCCACTCGCAAATAAAACCCGGCTTTGCGGGACCAGTGATGTCAAGATGCTCCGTTGGGTCGTTAGGATAGTCCCACCATTTCCCCGCTTTCCTCACTAAGAGGACGGCGTAATGCTCTACTCGTCGCATGTTATTAGGCTGACCGGTATCCCAACAATTGTATTGCACCGAGGCGCCGTCGCCCCACTCCCATTGACCTTCTTTCGCTCGATCTGTGGCGCCGAGCCACACGCCGTCCACCTTCGCTTCGGAGGCGAGTTGAGTGACAAAGGAGTTCTCCGCTTGGCTCTTAATCACGACCAGCCTGCCGCCCATCTGATTGCATTGAGTTCGGGCCTCATCCCACGTCAATTTGTCGGGAAAAACCTTATAGAACCGGCCGTTAAAGCAGCTCGCGTCCGCGGGATGACGAGCAGCCTTGGCATCGACTCCGGACAGGTGGCTCTGCGTCGGTTCGCTACTCGCAGCTTCTTCGCCGCCTGCCGGCGCCGGGGCGTGTCCCGGCTCGGGCTCGGGGGCGTTATATACATGTCTCGACTTCTCTAGTGGCCCTGTTTCGGCGCGTTCCGGGGTCGCTTCGGGCTTGGTCGAAACGACGTAAGCTACGAATCCGAAAGCGGGAATGGCGACGGCCGCCAGCAGCAGCCAGGCGGCGCCGGCGCGACCAACGCTCTTCCCCCGCCTACGCGCCGTGCTCCGGGGCGGCTCGCGGTCGGCAACGAATAGCGGTCGGGTCTCCATTTCAATCGCAGACGGCTCCATTGGTGGCGAGAGCGCCATTTCCACCGGCAAGGCGTGGGGTATCATCCGCCGCTGCAAAGCAACGCCGGCGGGCCGCCCGCGGAGAGCGGTATCGTATGCCTGCTTTTCATAGGGCGTGAGCAGGCATAACCGCGCGGCCGACACCTCGTTGAGCAACTTCTGCGACAACGCCGAATGCGGCCCGCCCTGAAAAGTGCGCAGCAAAGCCATCCGCTGGTCTGCCGCGGTTTCGATAACGTCCTGGTCGTTTTCGAACAGAGCGATCGCCAGCAGGCGGTAATGATTTGGCGGCTGCTCGGCGGCGGGAATGCCAAGCCATTTGTGGTAAGGATCGAATTCCATAGCTGCTCCTCACAGAAGTGCAGTACCCTGCCGCCGCATTGCCGGGGCGTCACTGAGAATCGCTTCGGTCACTGAGAGACGAGTTGCACGTCGCATCGGGCGGTCGCAGCCGCACCCTCGCGAAGCTCCTGTCGGACTAAGTTCAAGACGCGCCGCAGACGACGGTTCGCCACCGCAAAGAGAAGCGGGAGAACTCCGAGCTCCCATGCGGCCGCAAACAGGAAGGCCCAGCGATAAAACGATTGCGACGCGAGAAATCCTGTCGTCAAGGCTGCGGCCCCCAAAGCCAGAGCGGCGCTCATCGAGAGCCTGTTGCGTTGGAGATGTCGCACGAGCTTTCGCTCCGCGATGCACAGCGCGTCGTCCGCCGCCATCAAATCCGTGGCTGGCTCGTCTTGAGCATCGGCGGTTCGAGAAGGGGTTGCTGCTAACGGCGCATCGGCCGTCGCCGCGGATC
>DASZUP010000332.1:0-10203 GCA_035547635.1 Pirellulales bacterium | reverse complement strand
ATGCGCCGCCACCTCGCCCGCCAACCGGCGAACGCCCGCCTGAACTTGCTCTTCCGTCAACAAAACTCTCAATGCCGCACCTGGAACGCGCCCGAGAAAGCCCCACCATCCACCGAGCGGGCGAATGTGTCAAGCGAGAGGCCGGGCAAGACGCCGTGCGTCAGGCGATTGGAAAAGGAGGCGGGGCATCGCGCGGGGCTGCCGCGGGCGCAAGCTGGAAGTGATACGCCCGCGGTCAGTCCCGGCTGCGATGTCCTAGCGCGGCGCCTGGCCTCGACTCACCCCTGAGTCTCTGCTCGCCAGTCGAGCGCTCATCTGCGTGATCGGCAAGTCTCTCCCACTTGCCGTCCGCTGCTTCGTTATCGAACTCCGCAAACTCGGCGATCGCGAAAAAACCTTGCCGAAGCGGCAATTATCGCCGGCCTTGCGCAGCTTAAGTCGCCTGCAAGGATTGTGCGGGTTCGACAACGCCAAACCGCCTCGAGGGAGTCGCTCGCTTTGAAATGGGCGAGGGTCAGCTTTCATCTTCCTTGTCGCCGGCGCGGACAAAACGATACCCGGCGCCGCGCACGCTGAGAAAGTGCTGCGGGGTGGCGGGATCGCTTTCGAAGTACTTGCGCAGCCGCATCACGAAATTATCGACGGTGCGAGTATTCTCCACGTTCGGCTGGCGCCAGACGCGCTCCAACAATTCCGAACGGCTGATCACCCGGCCTTCGTTGTCGATAAAGTACCGCAGCAGATTCATCTCGATCGGGGTGAGCCGCAGTTCCGAACTGTCGACCGAGGCCTCGTAGGTGTCGAAATTGATTTTGACGCGCCCGAAATCGTAGGAGCCGAGCGGTTTGCTGCTGTTGCCGGCCGACGCTTCCTGGCGCCGCAACAGGTTGCGGACCATGGCCAGCAGTTCTTCCAGCTCGAACGGCTTTTGCAGGTACTGGTTCGCGCCGACGTCGTAACCGCGTATCCGGTCCTCGGAAAGACTGCGGGCGCTGAGCATCAGCACGGGCACGTTATTTTGGGCCTCGCGCAGCGTCTCGCAGACGGCATAACCGCTCATGCCGGGCAGCATCAGGTCCAGGATTACCAGGTCAACGTCGCACGGATCGGCTTCGAGGATCTTGAGCGCCGTCGGCCCGTCGCCGGCCACGCTGGCGCGGTAGCCTTCGGCTTCCAGGTTGTATTTAATCCCAATGGCCAGATGGCCTTCGTCCTCGACGACCAGGATGTGTTTGGGCGCTTCTGTCATGATGAGCATCAAGAAAATCGATCGTGGCGGCGTTCAGCGGGCAGCATCGGCCCAGGCCCGCCTTCGGCGCGGGCGAACGAAAAGATCCTCGTCTCCTCAGGTGCTTCGCTTCGGCTCGCCAAGAATTGAGGCCCCCGCGCCGCCGGCGTCAATTGCGCGCGGCCACGGCCGGCTGACTGCCGGCGGCGATACGGTCGACGGATCGGCCCGGCAGCTCGACTTCGAACACCGTACCGGGCTGCGAACCTCGTCCGCGCACGCTTACCTTGCCTTTCATTCGTCCGACCAGGGTCCGCACGATGTACAGCCCAAGCCCCGTGCCGCTTTGCGAGCGTTCCAGTTCGCTGCCCAACCGGACGAAGCGGCCGAAAATCTTGCGTCGCAGTTTGGCGGGGATGCCGGGACCGTTGTCGCTGACTCGGGTAATTGCCGTGCCGCGGCCGTTGGTCCACGACTCCACCGAAACCTGCGGCTGGGCTCCCGCATATTTAACCGCATTGTCGATCAAGTTGCGAAAAATCATTTCGACGTCAACGTGCCGCGCCCGCACCACGCAAGGCACGGCCTCGACGGAAACCGTTTCTAGCGGCAGCCGGTGCCGCAGGCAAACGGTCTTCGCGCAGCCCTCGAGCACCTCGTCCAGGCGGACGTCGGTCGCCTCCTGGTCCAGCGGCGCCTGGTCCAGCCGGGCCGCGTCCAGCAAGTGGTTGATCAGCGTGTCGAGCCGGTCGAGATCGTCCAGCATGAAGCGGTAAAAGTCCGCCTGCTGTTGTTCGGTGACGGTGCGACGGCTCAGCGTCTGCAAGTACAGTTTCAGCGAGGCAATTGGGCTCTTCAGCTCGTGCGTTACGCTGTCGATGAAGTTTGACTGCCGCTGATTGAGGCTGATCTGCGTGACGGCGATCGTCAGGTACAACACCACCCCGACCAGCACCAGCACCAGAAAGGTCGTGCCGACGGCCAACAGGCTCCAGTAGCCGACCGACAGTACAATCCAGCCGACCAGCAGCAAGACCAGCAGCACGATCATCACCACGCCCAGCGTGATCGGCCAACCTACGGATCTGCGTCGCGACATGAACGGGCCTATTTGAGGGGGCGATACGGTCTCTCAAGTGAGCCTATCCGCGCCGAAATCCGAGTGTCAAGCGAAGCGGCGCGGCGTTCGGCCCGTCGACGCCTCCCGCCGGCAGCGGGGCGCCGGGGATAGTCTTACCGCGCAAGCAGTAGTAATCTGAGGCGCATGTCCTCGACTCGGTTCGAAACTTTCGCGGAATTCTGGCCCTTTTACGTGCGCGAGCACAGCCGCCCCGCCACCCGCTTCTGGCATTTTTGCGGCACCACCTTGGCCCTGGCGCTGCTGGCCGCGGCCGCCGCGCTGCAGTTCTGGCTGCTCCTGCTGGCCGTCCCCGTATGTGGGTATGCATTCGCCTGGCTCAGCCATTTGCTCTGCGAGCAGAACCGCCCTGCCACGTTCAAATACCCGCTCTGGTCGCTGCTGGCCGACTTCAAAATGTGGGGGCTGATCGCCTGCGGACGGATGGGGGCCGAAGTGAGGCAGATCACGAGCCAAACGGGGCGGATCGCGGACGAATAGACGGCTCGCCAGCGACGGAATGCCGCGGCCAGGCTCGCCGCAGGCGCTATTCGTTCGGCTTGGGAGGCGCCAAAAGACCTTGGCCGGGATCGTTTCGGCGGCTTATCATAGTAGGCGGGGTCGACGGATCTGCACCTGAGAAACAACTATGCTCGAAATCTGCGCCCGGGCCGGCTGGCAGAAGCCGGCGCCGCTTTTCGCTCTTGTCCGGCATCCGGTCGTCTGGGTTGCCTTGGGGTGCGCCTGCCTGGCGGCGGAGCTCGCACCGGCGGCGGAACCAGGTCTGTCGCAGGCGGCGGCATGGATCGAGCAACTCGACGATGCGCGGTTTGAAGTCCGCCGGCGCGCCGCGGCGCGGCTGGAAGAATTGGCCGACCGCGACGAGTGCCAGCAAGAGTTGGCTGCCGCCCTGCAGGAGCGTTTGCTCGACAGCGAGATTTCATTCGAGGTCCGCAGCCAGTTGGAGACGCTGCTGAAGAAGCTTCCGGCGACCGCGCTGCCGGTTCCGCCGGCCGACATAACGCCCGAGCAGATCGGTCAATTGATTCGCCAATTGGACGCGAACAAATACTCCCAGCGATTAGGCGCCGCGGCGCGGCTGCACTGGCTGATCACGCGCCCGGAACTGGCCTGCCGGATCATGACCCGTCTGAAGGGAACTCAGGCGGATCAGTCGCTCTCGGCTGAAGCTCGCGAGCAGCGGCAGCCCGTCTTCGAAGCGGCCCGGCAGGCGTGGCTGACCAGCGATCCGAAACAGTGGCAATTGCCTGAGGTGTCGGAGGCGGAAATCAGCCGCTGGCTCGACCAGCTCACTCCCGATGCACTGTCCGAAGATGCTTCTTCCGAAGCTCGCCAGGCCCGCACGGCAAGCCAGGATGCGGCCCAGCAGGAACTGCTCGACTTGCTGGCTCGCGACGACTACGTCGAGCGCGTCAAAGCCGCACTCCAGCGGCGTCTGGCAGAACTCGACGCGGAAAGCACAGACAAGTTTCGCCTGGAAAGCCTGATCGAGATGACGCGGCCGGCGATGGTCGCCGAATACTGGGAGGAAAAGCATCACCTGGGCATTCAGCATCTGCTGGTCGACGTGCCCAGCCGATCGGAAGGCGCCCAGCGCCCGAGCCACTTCGACCGGATCAACGATTACGTCGCCCATTGCGTCAGCGGCAACTCGCTCTCGCCCGGCGATTACCCGGTGGGCGTGCTGTTTCCACATCCGGCGGCGACTCGCGCCAACTCGCAGTTCCACCTGGTCAACCTGCCGACGCCGCGGCGGCGGATGGCCTATGAGTACCAGGTCAAGCGCGACGAAACGGTGCGGCTCCGCGAGCTGAGCGAACGGACCCTGGCGGCCATTGCCGCGCAGAAACGGCCGCTGAGCGAAGCCGAATTGTGCATGGTGCAGAACCTTGACGACGGGGCGCTCTCGCGGTTCGCCGGCGCCTACTTCATGGCCGTCGGCGATCCGGTCCCGCCCGATCGCGAGGCGCAGCATCGCATGGGCCGAGCCAGTCCGTGCACCAATCTCTGCCAGGTGCTTGCCGAGATCGGCACGCACGACGCAATTGCAGGTTTGCTGGCCGCCATCAAAGCCGAGCGGTTTCCGGAGCCGACTGCGGAATCGCCCGAGAACTGGCCCTGGATTGCGGTGCTGTCGATCGCCGAACGCGATCCGCGATCCAAGGACCAGGCCTGGCTGGCCAGCCTGATCGAGCGGACCGATCCGCTGCGCCTGGAAGGCGAAAACCCGCCCGAGTTGGGCGCCACGGCGGCGGCCATCTTGCTCATGCAGCACGATATGCCGCTGACGAAGTTCGGGCTGGAATCAGCCGAGGATCGGATGCTGGCCGAATCGGGCGCGCCGGACTATCGCTTCACTTCGCCGGACATGCGAGAGAAGGTGCTGCGCTGGTGGGCCAACCAAAAGCCGCCCGTTGCCCAAAGCGCCCGTTCTGCTCCCTAAGTCCAACTTGCGCCGCCGCGCACGCCGCTCTTCGGCGTCCGAAGCGGAAGTCGCTCCAGCATTGCCCTGCGGCAAGCAACTTCGAGATTCAGCCGCTTCCGGCGGCCGCGCGCACGCTCCCAGACGGCTTTTCGTCCGCGCAGCGGCGCACGAGCGTCCCTCGTGCGAGCGACTTGCGATCCGCCGCACCGCGGTCCAGAATGAAGACTACTTTCGTTCACTAGGCGACCAAGACGGTTCTATCAATCTTTCTGAGGCTTTGACGTAATGATGCAGCGCGGTTCTTTGCGTTTCTGGTGTTTTGTCCTCGCGGCGACGTGGACCGTTTCCGCGTATGCGGCCGACAAGGCCGAGAAGAAGGACAAGAAAGAGTTGCAGACCTACACCGATCCTGCGGCGGCGGGTCCCGACTTCGCCGTGCAGGGGGAATACTCGGGCGAGATCAGCACGCAAGAAGGCCAGGCCAAACTCGGCGTTCAGGTGATTGCCTTGGGCGACGGCAAGTTCCGCGCCAGGGCCTACCGCGGCGGACTGCCGGGCGACGGCTGGGACAAAGAGTCCGGCAAGGCGCCGACGAGCTATGAAGGTCAGACGAGCGACGGCGTCACTTCGTTCCCCGGCGAAAAGGGACGCGGCGAAATCAAACAAGGCGCGTTGACGGTCTACAACGCCGGCGGCGAGGCGCTGGGCGAGTTGAAGAAAGTCGATCGCAAAAGTCCGACGCTCGGCGCCAAGCCCCCGGCCGGCGCCGTCGTGCTGTTCGATGGCTCGAATACCGAGGCGTGGGACGGCGCTAAAATGACGGCCGACGGTCTATTGGAAGTCGGAACGAAAACCAAACGCTCATTCGGCAGTTGCCGGCTGCATCTGGAATTCCGCACGCCGTTCATGCCCACGGCTCAGGGACAGGCCCGCGGCAACAGCGGCGTCTATCTTCAGCACACATACGAGTTCCAGGTGCTCGATTCATTCGGCCTGGAAGGTAAAGACAACGAATGCGGCGGGTTGTACAAGATCATGACTCCGCGGCTGAACATGTGTTATCCGCCCCTGTCCTGGCAAACCTATGATTTTGACTTTACCGCCCCCAAATTCGATGCGGACGGAAAAAAGACCGCTAACGCCCGGGTCACGCTGAAACACAACGGCGTTCTGATCTACAATAACGTGGAGTTGCCCAAGTTGACGCCGGGCGGGCGCGACAAGGAAGCGCCCACAGGGCCGCTCTATTTGCAGGACCACAACAACCCGGTGTACTACCGGAATATCTGGCTGCTCGAGACCCCGTGAGTCGCAGTCAAATAAAAAACGGCCGGGCTTTCTCTCCCCCCACGGGCTTGCCGGCCGATGAACAAGCAGACCTGAGGCTGGAACAACGCAGATGCCCCGACTCCCCGAACTCGATGCCGCAGCCCGGCAGGCGAAGATCGCCGAAATCCGTCGGCAAATCGCCGCGGGTACGTACGAAACGCCGGAAAAACTGGAACGTGCGCTGGACGCCTTTCTGGATCGGCTCGCGGTCGAAGAAGAACCGCGCGGCAAACCGCGGCCGAAGTGACGGCGTCCGACGGCTGGTTCTTCTGCGCGATCCGCAAAGGTTTTCTCGTTCGCTCACGCCCAGATTTTTTTCGTTGCAGAATCCGTTGCGCGATCCAGGACGCCGGGCGATTCGTAGACTAGAATAGCAGTATCGGGTTGCAGACCGGAAACGCGGGGGAACGGAAAAATGGTGCTTCGGCATCTGATTTCCGTCGAACCCGCGACGAAAAAGTGTCGATAGATGTTGCTGCCACGAGCACGATCTCTGGACAACAAGCCTTCTGCCTAGTATTCCGTCGGAGGTGCCAAACCATTTAGCGTGGGCCCGGATCAACAAAGACTAGCGCATAGCGCAGCCTGATCCGCGTTCTTCTCGCAGCGACTCCACCGTCGCAATCGGCGGAAGGTTTGATTCAAAAGCCGCGGCGAACTCGCAAGAGTCCGCCGCGGTTTTTTGTTGCGCGGCGTTGCATCCGCCCCACGGCCGCCAGCGATCCGGGCGTCCGGCCGCCTCAACTCTTGACCCGCCCCCGCCGGAGTGTTAGCTATATTCAAGGGTATCGCCTGCTTTCGTCCCGCCGAATTCACCCCTGCACGAGTTCGCCCATGCCCCGCTTGTCGCTCGTTTGCCGTTGTGTTCTGGCGATTTTCACTCTGGCCGTCTGCTTCTCCGGCGCGTCGATCGCCATGGCCGAAGACTGGCCCTGTTGGCGCGGTCCGCGCGGCGACGGTTCCAGCGAAGAAGCCGGCGTGCCGACGCGCTGGGACGGCGCCAAGGGAGAGAATATCGCCTGGAAGGTCGAGATCCCCGGCAAGGGACATGCCTCTCCGATCATCCACGGCGACCGCATCTTCCTGGTAAGTTGCGTCGAAGCGGACCACGACCGCGTTCTGTTCAGCCTCGATCGCAAGACCGGCAAGATGCTCTGGCGGCGTTCGGTGCTCAAGTCGCCGCTGGAAAAGAAGCATGCCTTGAACAGCTATGCCTCGAGCACGCCCGCCACCGACGGCGAACTGGTCTACGTCACGTTTCTCGAAGGCACGCAGCAGGGCGAGGCCAAAGGGGCGAACATGGCCGTCGCCGCGTACGATTACGACGGCAACCGCAAGTGGCTGGTCCGCCCGGGGCCGTTTTCCAGCGTGCACGGCTACTGCAGTTGCCCGGTGCTGTTTGAAGACAAGGTGATTGTCAACGGCGACCACGACGGCGACGCCTACCTGGTGGCGCTCGATCGCCAGACGGGCGAAATTGCCTGGAAGACGCCGCGCGAGAACAAGACCCGCAGCTACTCGACGCCGATCATCCGCGATATCGACGGCCGCACGCAGATGATCCTGTCGGGCTCGCTCTCGGTGGCCAGCTACGACCCGCGCACCGGCTCTCGGCACTGGATCATCGACGGCCCGACCGAGCAGTTCGTGGCCTCAATGGTCTATAACGGCAAATACCTGTTCATGACGGCCGGCTTTCCGGAACATCACATTCTGGCCATTCGCCCTGACGGCCGCGGCAACGTGACCGACACGCATATCGTGTGGCGGACCAAGGAAAACACCTCGTACGTCCCTTCGCCGGTCGCCGTGGGCGACTACTTCCTGATCGTCTCCGACGCCGGCATTGCCAGTTGCTATGAGGCCGAGACGGGCCGCCGCGCCTGGAAGCAGCGGATCGGACCGCATTACAGCGCCAGCCTGGTCTCGGCCAACGGCCTGGCTTATTTCCTGTCCGATGAAGGCAAGATGACGATCGTCAAACCGGGCCAGGAGTACGAGGCCGTCGCCGTCAACGAATTGGGCGAGCCCTGCTACGCTTCGCCCGCCATCAGCCGCAGCCAGATCTTCCTGCGCGCCGAGAAGCATCTCTACGCCATCGGCCAAGAGGACCAGCGAGCCAGCGCCCGCTGAAGTTCCATTCTCTCCCTCGTTCCCACGCTCCCGCGTGGCAGCGCACAGCCGACGCTCTGCGTCGTAGCGTTGCCGCATGCGTTCGCCATCGCGCAACTCCCAACCACGCCGAGCGTATAAGCCAATAACGCTCGTTTTCCCCTCGCAACGTTCGACTCTTGCGAAGGCCCGGCGAGAAGACTAGCATTCCGGTTTCGAAGTTCGTCCTGTCTCGGCGGCCAAGCAAGGAAACGAGTGATGAATTCCGAACTAACCGCGTTCCTGCAAATGTACGTGTTCGTGCTGGCCGGATTCGTCGGCTACCAGGTGATCACGCGCGTTCCTCCGTTGCTGCACACGCCGCTGATGTCGGCCACCAACGCCATCTCCGGCATCTCGCTGGTCGGCTCGCTGGTCATCGCCGGCAAAGGGGGCGACCACAGAGTCAGCACCATTCTGGGCTTCGTGGCGGTGACGGCCGCCATGATCAACGTCGTCGGCGGCTTCATGATTACCGACCGGATGCTGAAGATGTTCAAACGCCACGAGCAGAAGAAGTGAATTTCGCCTACCTTGCCGCCGTCGCCGCCCTGACCGCCGACGCCTCGGCGCCGCAGAAGACGTCTTTTAGTGAAGTCGTGATCCAGGTCTGCTACCTGGCCGCCTCGGTGCTGTTCATCCTCGGCCTGAAGGGGCTGACCAACCCGGCCAAGGCCCGCCGCGGCATGCAACTGGCCGCCATCGGCATGCTGGTGGCCGTGCTGGGCACGCTGCTGCACCACGAGATCATCACCTACACCTGGATCATCGCCGGCATGATCGTCGGCTCGGCGATCGGCGCCGCCATCTCCATTTGGATGCCGATGACCGCCGTGCCGCAGCGGACGGCCATTTCGCACGCCTTCGGCGCCTTGGCCGCCACGATGGTCGGCATTGCCCACTTCCACGAGCCGGGCGAAGGGCATGCGCTGGGCAGCGTCGCCATGACGGCGCTCGGATTCGAGGTGCTGTTCGGCTCGCTCACGATCACCGGCAGCTTCATGGCCTTCGGCAAGCTGCAGGGCTTTAGTCCCAGCCAGCCGATCACCTACAAGGGACAGAACGCCACGAACATCGGCCTGTTCGTGGTCGCGTTCTTCCTGTTCATCGGCCTGATCTTTTATCCCAATGCAGACGCCACTCCGCTCGTGTTTTACACGATGGTCGTGTTAGGGCTGGCGGTCGGGGTGTTAATCGTGCTGCCGATCGGCGGCGCCGACATGCCGGTGGTGATCTCGCTGTTGAATTCTTACGCCGGGCTGGCATCGTCGGCCACCGGCTTTGCGCTGGGCAACAACGTGCTGATCATCGCCGGCGCCCTGGACGGCGCCAGCGGCTTTCTGCTCTCGATCCTGATGAGCAAGGCCATGAACCGCTCGTTCACCAACGTGCTGTTCGGCGCCTTCGGCGGCGGCGAAGCGGCCGCCGGCACGACCACTTCCACCGAAGGGCTGACGGTCAATTCCATTTCGACTGAAGACGCAGCGCTGCAACTGGCCTACGCCCGGCTGGTGATCGTCGTGCCGGGCTACGGCATGGCGGTGGCCCAGGCGCAGCACCAGGTGCGAGAACTGGCCGAGCTGATCGAGAAGCGCGGCGGCGAGGTCAAGTACGCCATTCACCCGGTGGCCGGCCGCATGCCGGGTCACATGAACGTGCTGCTGGCCGAAGCCAACGTGCCTTACGACCGGCTCTACGACATGGAAGACATCAACCACGAGTTCGGCCGCGCCGACGTCGCATTGATCATCGGCGCCAACGACGTGGTCAACCCCGCGGCCCGCAACGACCGTTCGAGCCCGATTTTCGGCATGCCCATCTTGAACGCCGACCAGGCCCAGCGGATCATCGTGCTCAAGCGGAGCATGAACCCCGGCTTTTCGGGCATCGAGAACGAGCTGTTCTACAATCCCAAGACCTCGCTGTTGTTCG